>CAZGAW010000132.1:0-13283 GCA_964523645.1 uncultured bacterium
GACACCGCCCTTTCACGGCGGCGACACGAGTTCAAATCTCGTCGGGGGTATTTTAACGAAATAAGGCAAGCACCGAGAAATCGGTGCTTGCCTTATTGTTATTCAGGGTAAGAATAGTATCTATCGGGTTGTTTTCAAGGCACCCCACGTGACAGCCAATTTACCTGCCGCTTCGACATCCAAACTTACATCCATCACATCTTGAACCTCGTTTTCGTCTAAGGCACGGGACCAGAATGAGATTTCGTCAATGATGCCTTCTGCGCCGTTGGTCAGGGCGATGTACTGGACAGTTTCCCATCCGAATCTCGGTTTCTCGTGGAGTGCGGGGAACCCCCCCGTAATTTTACGGCTGGTCGCTTGCTCTTTACCGTCGATGTAGACAAACGGTGCTTCACCCGTGAAGTCCCACGTAACAGCACAATGAAACCATGTGTCCTTTTTGATGATGCCTGTCGGATCGAATTCAACGTCCTGCCAATCGCCATCGTCGGCTGCTTCAAAATAAAATCCGAATTCCGCTGGCGTTATATCCGGGTGTGCGGACCCTTTTCCCAAAAAGAAATAGATTCCACCGAGGCTGGCATCGAAAAGCCTATAGTCGTCGTCATCTTTGCCGTCCCAATCCGGCTTGAACCAGAACAGCACGCTTCCCGCTTCCGTAATTACGTCTGGGACTTCAAGGTAGGTTTCCTTACCTCTGAGAACAATGCCGGCATTGTATTTGCCTTGACCAGCGACCCACTTTGCAGAGCCTCCAAACGTTCCATCGTTCCCGTTTCCTGTACCATCAGGTACTGAATTGCCGCTGCCTTCACCGATCCATAGGAGTAGATCAGCATCGTTCGGAATTGCTGCGAATGCCGACATGCTAACAAATATACTCAGTACGAAAACAAAATAAATGTGCCTTATCATTATTACCTCCAAGTAGGGAATGGTTTCGATCTAAAATTGGTGTGAATTTGTAAGCGAGTATAACAGAATTCGCAAAATTAGTCAACAGACTTTTTCTATTTGGTTAAACCTGGTGGGACTTCAGCAACGCCAAATTCGGTGCGAAACCGATGCCGGGACGAGACGGCACCGTTACATACCCGTCAGGTTCCAAAACCATCGGTGGTAGAAACATTTCGCCGCGCAGTGGATCCACAGCCGGCGGATAGTATTCCAGCATCAGACCGTTATCTCGGCTCGCAGCGACATGGATTTGGAGTTCTTGTGCACCGTGTGGGGCAATCAACTTTTCAGCACTCAACGCTTCTTCGACAACCTGCATCGCCGGATCATATCCGGGAAGGATAGCGACATCCAGATTGAAAACATCCGCGCCGCCGTAATCAATCAACGTTTGGAAATAGTGCAACCCGTAGCCGTTTTCGCCGGTAGCGATTCGGATACCATAATCCTTCGCTATCTCGCGTAATGCCTTATGTCCCCTGTAATCGTGGCTATGGATCGGTTCCTCAAACCAGAAGATGTGGTTTGCCTGAAGTGCGGGCAGATACGCCCCCGCCGTTTCAATCGACAACGCACAATTCGCATCCACCATAACCGTAATATCAGCCCCGACCGTCTCGCGAACCGTCTCAATCCGTTTGATGTCCGTTTCGAGTCCTGCGTTTGGATCCCCGATCTTCATCTTAACCGCGGTGGCGTTGAATTCGTCTATGTTGCGCGCCATCTCTTCGCGGAGTTCGTCAAACCCTTTCCCTCTACCGTAGTAGCCACCAGCAATATAAGTGCGTATGCGTTCCTGTGTGCCACCAAGTAAGGCGTGAACCGATTTCCCTTCTAACTTCCCTCTAATATCCCAACACGCTTGGTTGATCGCTGCGATAACCTGTGTGTGATACCCACCCGGTCCGTAGATTTTGTAGTTCTCTGCTAACTGTGAGACGTAAACCGTATCTGTCACGTCGTGTCCAATCAAGGCAGGGCGAAACAGGTCTACAAACTTTGGAAATATGGAGAGCGGACGCGTCGCAGCGGTGCCGCCGTTAAACCCGTATCCGATGATCTCCTCCGTGCCGTTTTTGGCAGTCACCTTTATTAGATGGAGTCTGCCTTTATCGTAAACGTGCATGCCGTTCCAGATAGGCGGCTTATCCCATTCGTAGAGTCGGCTTTCAACAGTAGTAATTTTGAACGGATGTGTCGGCATTGTTTTTTCTCCGAAAGTTAAAGAGGTTTTCGGAAATCTATCATAAGTCAGATGCGATACGGGAGGCGGACAAGGGGTCGCGTGCTACCTTCTCGTAGAATAGGTCTCAATATCCAATCGCGGAGGTATTTCAAGAAAATCCTGATCGCTGAACACTAATTGAAAGATACCTTGTCGCCGTGGTCCGTCAGACACCACCATCCTACCAGCGGAATTGAACGCCCCTTCAAGCGTTTCTAACACTTTTCGCTTGTACTCGGTGTCAAGGTTACCAGCAAGGTGTTCCCCTTTGGTATCAAAAATCATGACGTGCGTCACGCCTCCAATTTCATTCGCCATTGCAACGAAATCAGGATAGATACGTCCGCGTTTCCAACCCTGTAAATAATACTCACCGCGTTGGCGCGCCGCGACCCGGTGCCACCATTGTAGTGCCAACTCTTCGTCAAGGTAATACGCGAATTTCTTTTCCAATTCAGAATCAAATTGCTGCTCAAATACCGGTTCAAATAGGGTTAGTTGCAGAGGTTGATCATCCCTTCTTAATAGGGGTTTATCATCAGAACGGACTTGTATTTCATAACTGTCTACCATCTGGTAATTGGGATGTTGTGTCTCTAAGTCGAAACGGATCTCACCTTGATCCAGTTTTCTACGAAAGACCTGCTCCGACTGTTTCTCCACTTCATTTTTTACATGTTCCCGTAGGATATGTACAAGATAAGAACGCCGATCATAGATAGCCTCTTCGGTTTCACCATCAGTACTAAGGTGTTCGTGCATCTGCTGGGCAATCCGAGCCGCTTGCCAAGGGTTAGGCATAATATCCGACAGACGACGCGCAAAATCAGCGATACTTATCTGCCTCTCAATATGCGGTTCTTGTTCAGTATGGAAAACAAGTGGCGTTTCATCAACGTCAACCGTTGCGGATTGCCGCCGGACGCTCTGCGGTGCAGACGCGCTTGGGTCGGGTGGTTCAATTGCTGCCCAATCTACCTGTGGTAGAATGTGTGCTTGATAATTGAGTCGAACCCATTCATCTCCATTTCTATGGCGTACCATCGGCAAATAGATGTGCTGGTTCTGGAACTGTTCGCGACGTGTTATCATTTGTCTCCCGACCTTTTGCCCTTCACTCGTTTGCTGTGAATCCGAGGCACCCATAACTTCATCACCTAAGCCTGTTAACCCTTCCGATTCCAAGCCGTTCTTAACTTGTGTGACAACGGTTCCGACCTCAGCGTTATTGCAATAGACGTAACACTGATCGAGCGATTCATTACCGGTGCGTTGCGCGTATGGTTGCCGCATGACTCTACCTACGAGTTGCGTAATAGCCCTTTGTGCTTGTGTGTTGTCAAGCATCACCAAGAGATAAGCGAACGGGCAGTCCCATCCTTCCATCAGCGCGGATTTTGTGATGATCCAACGCACTTGCGACAATTCGGAGAGTAGGTTTTCTCGTCCGAGTTCGTCGTTTTCAGCGGATTTGACGCGAACCGCATCAGAGGGGACACGCAAGTTTTGTGTAAGATATTCTCGTACGTCCTCAGCATGGATTCGTCCTCCTCCCCGTTGATCTCTACCGGTTCGTTCAACACGCACAACGGCAATCGGACGGATATACCGTCCCGTGCTGTTTTCAAACGATCTTGCTTCGGCATCAAGCCGTTCAAGTTCATCCGCCGCTTGTCCCAATGTCAATTGCCACTCGGCGTTTGGAAATGATGTTACCTGCACCGGTAACTTAATCATCTCCTCTTTTTTCAAGTCGGGTCCCCCAATATCAACAAGGAGGTTGCTAATCCCGCGGTTGGGTGTTGCGGAGAGTTCAATCACCATCCGCGGGTCAAGGCGGTTGATGGATTTGGCGAATTCTTCATTTGCCTCCCTATTTCTCGCACCGTAGGCTTTATGTGCTTCATCAAGAACTACCACAGGACGCAGCAACTTGAACACGTTAAAGAGGCTCTGTTTGATAAGGCCGCGTTCGGTGTGGCACTCCAGATCAGGGTATTCGTTTAGCATCTCGGTATTACCGAAGATATTATCAATGTCTGGGAAAAAACTCGGATAACGTCCGGAATCCCGAAACATACGCAGAAATTCTCTGCCTCTTTGCCGGTTTGTTGCTGGGAGCATCAACAACATGAAGCAGAGGTAATTGGCGATGTCGTCTCTATTGAAGGTGTCCTCTTTTTCTAACATTTTGACGCGACCTGCACCTGCCCGATTTAACATTTTACGGTAGGGGTGCTGCTTATCCCACAATGCAGCTTTCGTTTGAGAGTAGATCGCTTTGCTCGGCACAACCCACAGGACCAAACCGCGTTGCCAAGGGAGGCGTTCGAGCGCAGCGGCAGCGAGTAGAGTTTTACCACCACCTGTCGGTACTTTGAAGCAGATATGTGGGATGGGACGGTTTGCCTCGTCGGTACGGTCAACGTATTCGCCAGCAGTTGATGCAACACCACCGTTTTCTGCTGAATTTCTCCAAGCAATTTTAGGATAATTGCGAATTTCATCAGGAATCGGTATATCAACCGGTGTCTGTCTAAAAGCCTCAATCATGGTTTCAGAGGCCTGTTGTGCTTCCTCAAGTGCTTCTAACCAACGTGCCAAAGCGTCAAGTGCGCCGCGTTGATATTCCTTTAATTCCATCATTGTATCATCTCTTTGTAGAATCGGTCTGGTTTTTTTTATTCATAAAACGCGGTTTCTATCTACTATGTTCACCCTTGGATAAGCAAGGTGAAGCAGACATCGCAGCGGAGTTTCAAAATCTTTGCTTGTCAGTCGTTCGGATGGGTGGAGCTCTCCAGTGGTGAGTACTTCAGATTTGTATCTATCGGTTCTTGGTGAAGCACCTTGAGTTGAGATGCAAGGAAACTGATACACTTATACATTTGCCCATTATCATCGCTAAATTCAACTTCAAACGCTTCGCCATTTGAAAGGATTTCAACGACTGTGCCGACTTCTCCACGTTTGAGATTATGCTCTGGGATATCCTGTGTAAGCGCAACGATATCCAAAAGTCTGATTTTGCCACTTTCTGTGGATTCTTGATTGTGTTCAGGCAAGTCATCTATGTTCGAGGTGTCATCGGAAAATTTATTTTTCATAGTTTATTCCTAATTTATCAACGGAAACGCGGTTGTCAATTTTGGGAGGTCAGAATCAGTCTCAATTATCCAACCACTCCGAATTGTCGCTTGTTTGTCTTGCCAAGTCAACGTAAAATCAAGCGTATAACGCTGTCCGTACGCGTCCTTTTCTGCCAATTGTGCGTCTTGTCTCCTAACTGCTTCCAATAAGGCATTACGTAATTCTTCTGCATCATTAGAATTCATACCGAGCAAAGAGGCAAATAGACGGGCTTTATTTTTCCCTTTATTATGCTGTGGATTGAGGCAATAATCTCGCAGCTTACGAATGTCTACAATAGCATGTTCAGCGTTCGGTATTTTCATGAAATGTGTTATATGGCACCCGTCAATTTCGCATCAACGTTAAAGTTACTCTGGATTATCAACCTTTTATTTTTTGGAGTAAATTATACCCCATTTACTAAGGAATCGTCAAGATTTTCTTGTGGATGGCAGAGCCATTCAATCGTCAAATTGTCACGAACCCTCGTGGCGGCGTGTGTCTACTACCTTTCATGGAGGGCATCGGGGAGTTGGCAAAATACGATGCCCATCTTCGTGAGTTCACGCTGTCCGATGTAATTACCCGCTGCGTAGACAATTGCCTTTCTATCGTTTTCACGGTTGGCATCGCGAATGCGTTCCGCTCGCTCAAGATTGAGGATTGCAGCGTCGCTGCGCAAGTACACAAGGTCGGGTTTGTAGCGCAGGTAGTAATCGTTTTGGTCGTCGCTGTGGAAAAGTCCATCATTATTTTGTTGTTCTAATGCATCTACTCCTACAGAAACACCAGAGGCGGTATACAACAGATTGGCGGCAAGTGCTGAGTATGATGGCAACGCCTCTCCGGTGAGCATTGCTTCTATTTCAATCGGCTTGCCCAATGTGCAGTAGGTAAAAGAGCCTCCTAACCCTTCGCGCAGTGCATCGTCACGTGCATCGGGAACACCGTTGATAACACGGCGGACGCGTTCGGCGGTGATGGTGTCGGCATAGTCTTCGCACTCAATGAGGATAAATTTTCTATTGCCGCCATCTTCTTTGTTAAGAGCAAGAACAGCGTGGGCAGTGGTGCCAGAGCCCGCAAAAGAGTCGAGAACAATATCACCTTTTTGAGTACAAAGAGATACAATTTCCCTTATCAGCAATGAGGGTTTAGGATAGGAGAACGCATTGGGTTCTAAAATATTCCTCAACTCAATGCTGCCATGAGCAGTTGTTTTGACAATTTCAGAATCAAGTAGAGAAGGATACGCTGTATAGGTTTCAGTTCCAGCAGGTATAATCCTATATGCCTCAATGCGCCCATCCGTTTGCCTTTCAAAGACGATCAACCCGTTCTCTATGAGATCCTCCATCGTAGGTTGTGCTACTCTCCACCGACCATCGGTTCCGTCTGGTCTTATAGGGTAGACTTCGCCGAATTCGTCGGAATGGATAGCGTAGTACATTGTTGGTCTATCTTCTCGCCTATCACCTTGTCCCCATTGCCTTAACCTTTCTCTGGACTCTGTTTCTCTAACTCGCTTATCTTCTCTAAATTCTACGGAGGCTACATCTTTCGCATAAGCAAGGATATATTCGTGTAACGTGGCAGTGTTTCGAGCAGTTGCCCCGCGCCCTAATCTTGAACGCCAGATTAAAGATTCGATAAAATTATCTTCGCCAAAAATCTCATCCATCAGCATTCGTAGATGGTGTTGTTCATTATTATCTATAGAAATGAAAATTACGCCATCTTCAGCAAGGAGCTCTTTGAGTAAATGCAGCCTTGGCCACATCAGACAGAGCCATTTGTCATGCTTCTCCAAATCTTCGTTATCAACTGGTGCGTTTTCGGCGAACCACTTCTGCATCAGTGGACTGTTTACATTGTCGTTATAGACCCATCCCTCGTTTCCCGTGTTGTAGGGCGGGTCGATATAGATGCACTTGATACGGTTGGCGTAGCGCGGGAGTAATGCTTTGAGGGCATGCAGGTTGTCCCCGTGGATGATGAGGTTATCGTCTGTATCGGTCGGGTTGCAGGAGCGGGTTTCGTCGAGTTCAAGCGGGCGGTAGGGGACAGTGAGGTGGTGTGCATAGATGTGTTGTTTTCCTTTGAATTCGAGTGTGGGCATTGGCAATTCCTTCTGGTTTATCTATACTGTGAAAGTTTGTTCATTCTTTTTCGTGTTCATCCAGTTCAAAAAGCAAATTGAACTTTATATATTTTTTCCCTTTCCCGATTTATAGGCGCGGGATTTCCAATTCTTTACAGATTTCCTTGGCAAGATCATTAGAGATTTCGGTGTGTCTCGGCACAGCGGCACGGGTGCCCCGTTCTGAATTCCCTCACCACGAGTGTTTACCACCTTCTCGAATAAGATCACATTTATTTTTTCTAAGGTGCTTAATCAACCGCCTACGTTTCATACAGCAATATTTACTTCTTCAAACCCACTTTCAGTTTGATGTGATGTTTCCCGTGCTCCAAATTCTAAGATGTCAGAAGCTTTTATTTTTTCAACCTCACTTTCAGTTCGGATAGGGACTTCCGGTGCGTCAAATTCTAATGCTTCGCGAAGCGTGATCTGCAGCGTATCTAATAATTCACTCCTCGTTCGTTCTTGACAGGTAACACCACGAACTTCCAATATCCACCCGATCCACCAGCCCTCACTCTCTCGGATAAGAGCAGTATAGGTTTGCGTTGCTTCTTTTTCTTCCCGAGAAATTTCATAAGGCGTTTTTGGGAGAACGCTGAATTCGACTTCAAGTTCTTGTCCTTCGGGCAGGTTGATCTTATGCCACGGTTCAATCACGCCGTTTCTGTATGTTGCTCTTATTCTGTTTTTGTTTGTTTTCATCATTTTGCCTCCACCTATGTTTTCTCATATTTGCTTTCATCACGGAAGCCATCGATCCAATGTCTCAATCCATTCACGAATAACCCGCGCCATTTCTACGAAAACGTCTTCTTCTGTCTTACGGCGTTTGAGCACCTTAAATCCGTGGTCTGCGGTGTCCAACAGATGTAACGTTGCCTTACCATCGAGGTTTTCGCAGACGGGTTCTAACAGGTCAAGCACCGCCAACTTGTCACGGGTCCCAGACAGGAACAGCATCGGAATTGTGACATCAGCAAGATGTTCGGCGCGCTCCGTGCCTTCTCTACCAGAAGGATGCAACGGAAACGCGAAAAACACGAGACCTTTGACGTGTTCAATCGGTTCTTTCGCTGCAGACATTGAAGACATACGTCCGCTATAGGAGTGTCCACCGACAAGGATAGATAAATCGCTTGCCGCCGCGTGCGCAACAGCCGCAGCAGACCGGACAGTTTGCAATGCGACCGCTTCTGACTCTCGACCGCCACCACCGCGTTCCATATAAGGGAACTGGTAACGGAACGTCGCGATCCCGATGTCGGCTAACCGTTCGGCGATCGTCTGGAGTGTCGAATGCCGCATATTTGTACCTGCACCGTGTCCGAGCACAAGTATCCATTTCGCGTTGTCTGGACGCATCAAGATTGAGGAGACTTCACCTTTTTCTCGAGTCGCGATAAACTTCGATTCAATTGTTTCGTAGCTCATTTTTGATACCTCGAATTCTTTGTTGTGAAATAGATTCTATTCCAGGAGATAGTTGTAAAGTGTGCGAAAATCTGTAAAGCTGTGAAGTTGACAAGAACCATTGATTGCATCAAAAATTTCTTCCTAACTTTAGCACACTTGCAAACTTTCCAAACTTCCTTAGTTACTGGATTAAGCACTGTTGTACAATATTTCGATAGGTTTCTAATGCGGCAGTCTCTAACCCTCTTACCTTTGCCAGATCGTCCCATCGTCGTAAGGTGAGCGCATCTTGGAAGTGTGGGATCTGTTCAAACGCCTCACGCGCCGCGTCTGACATCACGCCTCCTTGAACGATGAGGCTCTTCTTTGAGGCATCGGATAACCCGTCATGGTAAGCGGCATCCGTCGCGCACAGATACCGTTTCGCTGGCACATGCAAACGAATCGGAGTTGTGACGGATTCAGGGAAAAACGGTGCCAAATACTGCGCGCCGATCTCTTCGTGGTTCAGGTCTATGTCGAGAAACGCTTTATCCGCATTGTGTTCATCTAAGATAATATGCCCGAGATCGTGCAGTAAAGCACCCGCAACAAGGGTCGGACTTGCGTTGTTTTGTTGTGCAAGGGCAGCACATTGGAGGGCGTGCTCCAGTTGTGTCACCACCTCATCGTAAAAGGACTGTCCACGTTTCTCCATATAGTCAAACAACGCATCAACCTTCTGTTCGGATGTGGCGTTGTGCATCTCCTCTGCGAGGCTCTGGTCAACGTAATTTTGCATGATTTACAGTTTTTCCTTGAAAATGTGCGATTTTGCTAATTTGTGCGTCTCGGTCAGAACCGTCTTTCGCATATTCCGAGAACGCCTCTCTTTTGTCGGCATAATACTGTTCACGCCAGTCGCCTTGTGAACTGGCGTTGTAGGTGAGGTAGATAATACGCCTCGGATGCTCCGAACGATTTGCTGGACTCTTATGCGGTATGTAAGACCCAAAAAGGAGAATATCTCCGGGGTCCGTTGGTACTGCGACCCACGCCATCGCTGCGGCAGTTTCGGGGGCAACACAGCCCTTTTCATCGAGTGCGATGAACCCCTCCCGATGCCGCCCCGGCGCGAAATAGAGGCAGCCGCTTTCCGGTGTCGCTGAATCTACCGAGATCAGACAAGTGATATGGTAGTTAACAAACTCGTAGGCAGGAGCATCCTGATGTGCAGCGTAGCCACCACCGCCCGGGTATTTGTAGTTGATTTTCTCTTTGTAGAGGACTGCCGGTTCCGCCATCAACTCGGAGACAACATCTAACACCTTACCGCGCGTCACAGTCGCTTCCATACCGGTGTGGTACGGCACAAAATTTTCCGAACGCGATAGCCGCGGGCCATCTGGTGTAGATTCGTAGTGGTGCATCCACTTGTCGGATGTCAATTTCCATAGCGAGATTTCGGAGACCCACGTCTGTAAATCCGCAATCTCTTTGGGAGAGAAAAAGCGTGGGATTTTCAAGTAACCATCAGTTTCCCAATTTTGATGGCGTTCGCTGTTAAGATGAGGCATCGTCTGTTTCCTCGCGCATAAGTAAGTTGTGCGTTAGTATAGCACATCGGCGGTTCTCTGTCAAATTTTGTGGAGATACTGGAGGCTATGAACCGTCCATACCTCTTAGTCTTGCAGATCAGAACCTTTCACACGAAACTGAAGTGCTTCTGTAGGATCCGCAACCTCCATCCGATAGTCCCATCGACCTGTGTAGTCTCCGGTCTGGATCACAATCGTATTCCAACCTGCTTTCAACGGTAACTCAAAATGTGCCCATCCACGATATAGATGTGTACCGCGTGCAGACGCTGCAGGGACCTCAACGCCATTAAGGAAAAGTCTCCCGAGGTTAGACCCCCACCCAATCTGTGCGAACACGCGCCGTTCATCCGGACTCTTGACATGCGTCATGCCATAGCCGAATGCCCAATTCGGGTTAGCGAAGACATCATCCACGTTAATCCGTTCCGTTTCGGAAATGTGTTCCTGCCAGACGATTTCTCCCGCTTGCCCTTCGTAGGTTGCGTTTTCACCGAATTCCGGTAGAAGTGCTGTCCTGAAATTCGGCGGAGCGTCGTTCGGGTCGGCAGGTGCTTCCGACACACCGAGGTCAAAGGGACCCAGAAGCATCCAATTTTTAAGCACACGCATATCGGCACTGTCAATCGGATGAAGTAGGTTGCTACCACTCCGCAGCTGCTCGCCCCCATATATGATTGCGTAATCATAGACAGGGAACGGTATTAAAGCATCAGAGGGAACGCGAAGGGCAACTGTCCCTTCTGTCGATTGCCCGGGTTTGACTTCAAAAGTTAACTGGTGTGGTGAAATCTGCCAATGCGCGTTGTCGTGAAAAGCGATCTCAACCATCACCTGTTTCTCAAGACTGTTGTTAATCTCTATTTCAAGGTTACCGCTGTTAACATCTTCAGTGCTATCTATGTTAAAGTGCGGTGTAAAGGTGAGTAAGTTCCCCAGTCGTTCTTTGAAAACCGCCGTCGAGATGTCCGCAGGATAGATGTTCCCCGGTTTGATAATCGCGACGTTAACCTCGTCGCCATCCACCGTCACGATACTGTAATGGTCGAAGGCACCGACTTCCGGAACGTCTTGCGGTGTTAACCCACCACCGGTTGCGCTGAGGACAAAGTAGCGGCGATCATTGCGGGTATGTAGCGTCAAGTTATGATAGTGTCCAGCAAAGACGGTGTACGCCCGATCGCCGAGTGCTTCTTCAATCTGTTCCCAACCCGAATTTTCGTACAACCATATCGGTCTGTGCATCATGACAAATGTATGCCGGACAACCGTATGCCGTGCTAATTCGTCTTCAACGTATTGAATTTGCGACGCGCCGAACCAGCCTTCTTTCTCCCAATCCCATTCTTCGTGCATAGGGTCATGCCACTCTTCGGTATTTAGCGTTATAAACAGACAATCTTTATAAACAAACGCCGAATAGGTGCGTCCGAGGTGTTCTTTCCAGTAGTCGTACATCACTGGGTTGGTAATGTCGTGATTGCCGGGGAGTGGAATAAACGGCACGATTAAATCGGATTCATGTTGCCAGAATTCTTTCCATTCTGCTGCGAGTTGTTCGAGGTCTGTTGTATCGCCTTGTATTAAGTCGCCAACCATAATCGCAAAGTCAGGTTTTAGTGTATTGATTTCATCTATTGAGCGGTCGAACACGGGCCACTTGTCCAAGCCTCCGCCGGTTTTATCGCCGATGATCGCGAAACTGAACTTGTCAGGATCCTCTGAGAACGGACGTTCAACGATCGGCATCCGTTCTGGAAATTCCGGACTTCGTGCTGTCGCCGCGGCAGTAATCATAACGCATAAAGTGAACGCTGCCGCAATCTTGGTGAAATTCGCGAATCTCTGTTTATGTATACGAAACATCTATTTGTGGGTCTCCTCTGTACAGAAAATATAAACGATTGTAGATAACCATCGGTAGCCTCGTTAATTTGACTATAGTATACCACGAAATTATGACATGAATACAAAATTTGTATTCTGTTAAAGTAGCAGCTCCGCCATCAATTTGCAAGATAACTTTCACATAAAAATTAAGATTATGCAACATTTAAGGTGTATAATTAACGAAATTCCGTGATTTCCAATCTAAGCCGCCGCATTGCTTCTGGAGTGCCTCCCGAACTTTAAATTTAATTTGGCAATTGCCCAAAGATGTGGTATGCTTATAACATAGCCGATGAATAGATAGTCTGGTCTGTTACAGTTAATTTTCCTTATGCTGGAATAAACCGGGATTCGCAAGAACGTGTCGCGTCTATACCTCAGCAGCGAAATTCGGAGGTTAACAACAGACGTGCCGGTATCTGTTGCGATTTAACGGGTGCGAACCTAAGGGATATTTGGCTTATGGCAACGATTTTTTATAGCCTTTCCGGTGAGGGGCGAGGGCACGCAACGCGAGTTCGTGCTGTCGTTGAGGAACTCCGGAAACAGCATCGTGTTGTGATTTACGCACCCGGACACGCTTATGAACTGTTACTGCCGGTCTATGAGGATACAGATGTGGTTATCGAGCATATTCCGGGACTCGTGTTCCACTACAAGGAGTGTCCGACAACAGGCAGACGGCAACTTGATCCCTTCAAAACAGGGATAGAAGGCTTAAACTACATCGCAGGCTACTCCGAGCTTTCACGACGGATACAAGACGACATCAAAGCCGAAAAACCAGATTTGGTTATCACCGATTTTGAACCTGCACTGCCGAGAGTCGCACGGCAAGTCGGTATCCCGTTCATCAGCCTCGATCACCAACACTTTTTGCTCGTCTCAGACTTAAGTAAACTTCCTGCTGATTTGCAGCGGCACGCTTTTTTTATGGCAC
>CAZGAW010000133.1:0-1806 GCA_964523645.1 uncultured bacterium
CATGCCATTCATCTAAGGGGGTTAACCAGCGTCCCAGGGAAACAACGCTCAATACTGTGAGTGTTGTAAGCCCAATAGATTCTCCAATTCTGGTGGCGCTGCGGGAATGCTTTTCCGTTTCACTCGATTTAGCGACCGAAACGTTCGCCGATAGCATGGCAAATATTACTGTGCATATTAAAACAAAACGTGGGACAGATGCCAATGTCATAGTGTTTCTCCTGCGGTTTTGATGAAAAAAACGCCATCAATCCATTTCGGAAACGTGGCGATGTCTGCAAAATTATCTGGTAAACGATAGTTATATCTTTTTCGTTGATTTTCGCGACGGATTCCTTTAGTTTATTTGTGAAAGGTGGTTTCATAGGATAAAACCACCTTTCTATTGGAGTTATGGATGGTGGTGTTTACTTAACACCTACTATTCTTTCTCAAGAGAAACATAGAACATCCCACGATGTTCCGTCGCGATATAAAGCCGATCGCTACTAACAACGAGCGAAATAACGCTATCCGGCACTTCCGGCGAAATCTTTTCCCAGGCGTTACCATTATTCAATCGATAGACCCCGGCGTTGCCAGCACCATAGACCGTTGTGGCATCAACAGCCATTCGATCAATGACTGTCTGCCCTTTTTCTGTATCGGTGATGACACCCCAATGTTCACCGTCTGCTGTGGTCAAGACACCCGCGTCGGTAGCGACGTAGGCTGCCGATCCCGCAAAGACGATCTCAGTGAAGTGTTTGAAACGTAATGGTAGGTTTGAAGTCAGGTCTTTCCATGTTTCACCGCTATCAAGCGATTGAAAAAGATGTCCATCGCGTTTACCGACATAGACAGTTTGTCCTGAAACAGCGAGTTTGAAACCTCTGACAAGGTCCTCGTCTTTATCAGAGTGTTCACCAGTATCTACCAATCCAGTGTCAAACCATGCCGACTCGCCGCGTTTCCATCGAAGAAGTCGCCGCTTATGTTCTACGTAGAATGTCTCGCTACTAACATCGAACGCCCCCGGAAAACTTTCGAGCTGACGATTTACATCTATATCTGTTATAGAGGAATCTTGCTCTGTTATAGAAGACTCTCTCTCAAAAGCAGGTACCCCTTGAATTGGCACTAACAAATTACCATTTGCAGAGAGCCGGATGACACGGAATGCGTTCTCTGCGGCTAAACCCGGTTCGCTGGCAATTCCGTAAAGTGAATCGTTAGCAATTGCTAATTTGGGAAAAATCAGCATGTTGTTCGGGTTGGCTTTTTCTGTCGGTTCGAGTGTGATCTCGCCAGAACTCATCGGAAGTGGTTTCCACGTCTCGCCACCGTCGGTGGATTTTGTAAGACCTGTGGCGGTACTCGTGTAGAGTTCGTTTTTGAATCCCACTAAATTGAATATCTGAGTGCTGACGATACCATTCATAAATGGCTGCCACGATTCACCCGCATCCGTCGAGCGTGTAAGTCCCAAAACACCTGCTTTAAGGATGGTACTTTCGTTCACTGCTATAGCAGGGAACATACTCAGCGTTGCTGAGCTCCACATTGCGTTTGTCAACGAGTTCATGTCTGCCGTTTTAAAATCGAAACCGAATTCTGTCCATGTTTTCCCGCTATCCGTTGAGCGAAAGTTTATCATCATTCCCAGTGCCAGCACCGTCTTTCCTGCTGCCACGACTTTGACCCCTGGTGAGGCTTTCATCAAGAAGGAATTGCTGGTCGGTGTTATCTCAGTCCACGAATCACCCAGATCGGGTGAATGAAAAAGTTCCCATGACCCTGAACTATCGCTGCGCATCAGTTGGGAGG
>CAZGAW010000133.1:1816-13177 GCA_964523645.1 uncultured bacterium
TGAACTTGAGATGTCGCTGCTCGTAAGCTGCTCTGTGTAGGTCTTTGCGCCTTCAGGCGTTTCTAATTCGGAAAAATTGGGACCTGTCCCGACGTAAACGCTGTTTTCGGCGACAGCCAAGGAGTGAATCGCTTTGGTCGTATCCACTGACAATTTTTCCCACCTGCCTGAATGGATACGATAGAGACTTGTCGTTGTCCCAACAAATACCGTGTTTTCAAGAGTCGCAACAGCGAGGACGTTTATGCCAGAGACTTCATCGTTCAGCAGGTTCCACTGCTTACCACCGTCTGTAGATTGAAAGATACCTTTATCTTCAAGGACGAGATAAAGTGCTTCATCTGTTATTCCCAAACCGACAGCCTTTCCTTCTGGACGCGTCCCCAGTGCTGCCCATGTTTCGCCGCTATCTGTTGAAGCGAAGACTTTATCAGGAGACACGAGGTAGATGGTGCCTTTTCGCTCTGCCATGGTTATCGAGGTAGAGGCATTAAGATTTGTTGGATTGGCAGTCGAGAGGGTCGTATTGACGAGCGTCCACGCAGCCGCGCCGGGTGTTAATCTGTAGATACCGACTGACGAAGCCGCATAAGCATCCCCGGTAGAACTTACTAACAATCCCAATACTGAACCGCCTGCTTCTGGACCGCTTGCCTGGACCCACTGCTGATCTGTTGATGGATGTGTCTCCGTTTCTACCTGTGCAGCAGCGGGCATCACAGGTTCGGAAACTTGCGGACCCGCACCACTGCTTCTACCTGTGGTGTCAAAACGTCCGGCTTGGTTCCGCAAATCCGGTGTTGCTTGTGTATCAAGAACAATCGGTGCATCAATAATTTCAACGGTGGTGACGGATTGTGCGTTCAAGTTGTAGGGTCTCTGAAAACGGGCGAGGTATTGAGAGCCCACACCCATCATAAGGAAAATAAAAATCGCCGTGGCGGCAGAAACTGCCACTGGAATTAAAGGTTTGCTACCACTCGGGCTCACCGGTTTTATATCGGCGATTTGCCGCGTAATATTTTCGGTGAAACTTGTGGGCAGGTGTACACTGCCAAGGGTTTCGCGGATCATCTCTTCTTGCTCCTTTAGTAATCGATTTCGCGCGCGTTGCAGCCGACTCCTAACGGTGTTTGGGGATACACCTAAAAACTCGCCAATCGCTTTAGAGGTCATTTCGCCGAGATAGTGAAGCGTTACAACTGTGCGTTCACTCTCCGGTAGTTTTTCTAAAAGAGCGTTGACGCGTTCCCGACGGTCTTCAACAGCGGCTTTTTCACGCGCTTCATCTTCGTAGTGGCGGTAGGACATTTCTTCAATTTCCTCTCCGCTTGTGGTTTCTAACGATTCCATCGGAGATTTCTGTTTTCGATGCCACGCTATGCAGAGCCGATTCGTGATTACATAGAGCCATCCGGCAAACTGATTCGGGTTCTTCAGTGTTCCAAGTTTCTCATACGCCTTGAGGAAGGTGTCCTGTGCAAGTTCCTCAGCGATATGAAAATCACCAACCTTCCGCCACGCCAGGGCGTGAACGCGTTTCTGGTACTTTTTGACCAGCGTCGTAAAAGCACTGTCGTCCCCTGCCAAACAGCGATGAACCAGCTGTGTATCTTCGTGTTTCATCTAATTTCTCCTGTTTAAAATACCGGTGCGCGTTTTTCACACGCGACTGTCGTACGACTGTTACTATTAATGACGCGATTTAAAAAGCGAAGTGTTGCATGACAGGAAAAAAGTATTGTTTTTCGTTCTTTCTCTTGACACAACTTCAATAAATCCATATACTAAAATAGCGCAAATTTGAATGAGAATCTATTAAGTCAGGAACCAACGCTAAATGCTGACAGCCAACAACCAACAACCATTATGAAACTTTTATCTATAAACGTCTCGAAACCGAAACCTATCCAATACGGCGGCAAAACTATCCGGACTGGGATTTTCAAAGAACCCGTATCAGGCACCGTCATGCTCAGGGAAAAGAATATCGACGGCGATGGACAAGGCGATCTACGCGTCCACGGCGGCACCTATAAAGCCATCTATGGGTACCCTTTTGAACATTATACCCATTGGCAGCAGGAATTGCAAAGGGACGACCTAACTTACGGACAGTTTGGGGAAAATCTCACTGTTGAAGGTCTACTGGAGAAGGCAGTCCACATAGGCGATGTCTTTCAGATAGGCTCGACAGTAAAATTACAGATTACCCAACCGCGCGTGCCCTGTTTCAAACTGGCGTACAAAATGGGATTGCCTGAATTTCCCAAACAGTTTTTAGAGAGTCGGCGTGTGGGTTTCTATTTCCGAGTGCTTGAGGAAGGCGAAATCACTGCTGGCGATGCAATTGAGCGCATTGAGATCGCCTCGGAATCAATGAGTGTCACAGAAATCGTTAACCTACGCTATTTTGATAGAGACAACCACGAGAAAATCGCGCAAGCCAGGAAACTCCGCGCCCTCTCGCCGAGTTGGAAGCGGGATTTTTGGCGTAGCTTGCAAGCCAAAAACTTGCTCTAAAAAAGTCGAAGATTCTAAAAAAATGAATATTTTTAAAGCAACAACCAAACGCGAAACAAGTGAAGCTGCAGCGCATCTCGCAAGTAAAAAACTTCGCGAGGCATTGACCGCAAACGGACATGCCAGTTTCATCGTTGCCACCGGCGCGTCCCAATTTGACTTCCTTGCCGCGCTTACCTCAGATGAAGCCATTGATTGGGGCAACACGACGATGTTCCATCTCGATGAATATATCGGCATTCCTGAGACGCATCCCGCCAGTTTTCGTAAGTATCTCAGGGAACGTCTTGTAGACATTGTTCAGCCCGGAACGGTGCATTTTCTGAATGGTGAGACAGATGAACCGCAAGCCGAGTGTGATCGACTCAATCAGATTATCTCGCAACATCAGATTGACATGGCATTTGTCGGTATCGGTGAGAATGGACACCTTGCTTTCAACGATCCACCGGCGGATTTTGAAACAGAGGATCCTTATATCCTCGTTGAGTTAGATGAGGCGTGTCGGCTGCAGCAGGTAGGGGAGGGTTGGTTCAAAGGAATTGAGGAGGTGCCGACCCAAGCGATTTCTATGTCTATCCGTCAGATTCTGAAAGCAGAAACAATCGTCTGCACTGTACCCGATGAACGTAAAGCAGCGGCGGTGCAGAATTGTTTACACGGTGAGATAACACCGATGCATCCGGCTTCAATCTTGCAGACACATCCAGACTGCTCGGTGTTTCTGGACGCTGGATCGGCATCCTTGTTGTAGAGATGTAGGGCGAGACGATAGCCCCGCCCATTGGTGCCTACTGCCACTTCTTGATTTGTCCCCAAGTGACAGCGAGTTTGTCTTCTGGTGCGACATCAAAGGGAATTTGACCTAAGGCGTAAAGGATTGAACGGTGGATCAGTTCCCAACCGTCATCTGTTACCATCTGCCAACCGGTTGAATGCGGAAAGATGTTGACGTGTATCGCTTTTGTGGTGCCTTTCATTGTTTTTGCACCTTTTTCGTAGACAGAAATGGCGACGAGATCGTCATTATCGGCACGCACGGCTAATATATCAACGTCACCTTCAAAGCCGCTACACGTCATAAGGGAGACCGCAGGTTTGCTGACTGTGACTTTATCCTTGAAACCCTCGGTAATCGGGTGGTCGCTGTTGACGATAGTTAAGTCGTCACCTGGATCCGAGTTGAACGTTCCATCTGGTGCGAACCCCATATCGTCGTAGGTCCAGGACTCTGCATTGACGACTGGGATGGCTGAATCTTCGTAAGCGTCGAGAATATTAGCACTCGACGTTGATTCCGAAATGAAGACAAAATCAATGCCAGCGAGGTTCCCCGGATGCTTCGCTAGGTGTTCGCGAAGTTCAATTTCATAACCCCACTCCTCAAGGTAGTCTACGAGCAAAACGTCCTTCGGGTCGGGTTCACCGGAACCAACAAGTAGCAATTTTTCGCCCGCAGTGCTCACTGTAGCAAGAAGTAGCACAAGAATCGGTAAGAAAAAGTAACGATACATGGTAAGTAGCTTCCTCCTTTTGGATTTTGTTTTCAATGTGCCTTCAGTGAAAGAAAGGCTTAGGTTAGAAATCAGAATTTAGTTAATCTCAAGTCGAACTTAGGTATACTTTACAGGAAGAGACGGGAGATGTCAAGCCTTTTTAATCTAATCAGTATGTCCCTGTTAGGTTTCTCTCGTTTTCAACCTACCAGAAATGGAGCGTGTGCATGAAAGATCCAGTCAAGGTCGGAATTATTGGTGTCGGCGGAACAATCGGCAGTACAACCGCTATTCTCGCCGCAGAGCCGAATGTCCAACTTGTCGCCCTCGCTGACCCAGATCCGACTCGCAGGAAAAGGGTCTTAGACGGAATCAAAGGTGTCGGCGTTTTTGACGATTACCGACAGATGTTTGATGCCTGCGACTTAGACGCAGTCTGCATTGGACTTCCGACGTGGATGCACGCCTCCGTCTCGCAGGAGGCAATTGAGCGTGGGATGCATGTCCTCTGCGAGAAACCACCCTCAAATGACGCAGCCGAACTGATACCCGTCACACAACTCGCCAAGAACAAAGGTCTCACCTATATGTTCGTCCGACAATCGCGCTTTACATCTCAGTTGATGGAAGGACGCAGACTTGTAGAGGCGGGGGAACTCGGTGATGTATACTACGCTGAAACTCGGTGGATACGCACACGGTGGTGTTCTGCACGCGGATGGCGGCACGATAAGGCAAAAGGAGGCGGGGTCCTACTGGATCTCGGTATCCACGCCATTGACAATGTTTGGTTTATGATGGGATGTCCACGTCCCACAGAGGTTATGGCTGGACTCTACTGTACCTTCTCACATCTCGCGCCACCTGAACAAATCTACACCGCAGATGATGCGGCGTGCGGGTTTGTTCGGTTTGAGAACGGATGCACACTTCACTTCGCCGTCGCATTTTCCATGAATACCACGAACCGACACACGCCAGCAGCCGGAACCGATCTCGTCAAAAGCGAGACGCAGGAATTTCACCTCTACGGCACAAAGGCGGGACTTGAAAGCGGAAAGTTATTGGTTGGAACACCAGACGGTGTTAAGGTCAAACCGATAAAAGCACCCGTGCAAAAGGCGAATGAGGTAACACTTCAGGCGCGGGAATTCATCCGGGCAATCCGAGAAGAGGATGCGCCTCTTAATTCCGGTTCGCAAGCAGTGATGTTGATGCAGATGCTTGATGCAGCGATGAAGTCCAGCGAAATTGGCAGGGCTATTACGATTCCGCCAATTTCATAGTTCAAAACGGAGAATGGCGATGTCTATACAACACAATCAAGGCGAACTCACGGCACAACAGAAACAGCAATTTCACGATGATGGCTTTCTGTTCGTCCGAAACGTGCTCCCAAATCAGGCACTTCAACCCTTAATTGATGAGTTGGCACAAAAGGTTGATGCTGGCATTCAGGCGGCAATCAAACACGGAATCCTTGACCCGTCAGAGACTTATGATGATGCCCCTTTTGAAACGAGGTTGGGGATGGTCTCAAGTGCCTGTTCCGATCCCAATTGGATTTGGAGTAACTATTTCCGTGACCAGAAAATCCGAACCGCCGGGATGTTTATACTCCGAACCGCGCCCGCGCTTCTGGATGTCGTCGAGTCGCTCATCGGTGGTGAAATCTTGGCGCATCCACAATTTAATTTTCGCGCCAAAATGCCGAACCAAGACATTACTGTTATCCCGTGGCATCAGGATTTGGCGTATCTCATACCGGAAGAAGCCGGTAAAACATTGGTTGTGAATGTCTGGCTCCCTCTCGTTCGTGCAACCGAGGAATACGGATGTTTGCTGGTCTTCCGCGGCTCACACCGTTTGGACCTGATTAATCACAACTTTCAGGATCAGACCCCAGGTCATACCGGCGGGAAGGGCATCAGCGATATAGAACTACCTCCAGGCGATATTGTCACCGCCGAACTGGATGTAGGGGATGTCTTGCTCACGAGTGAACGGGTCGTCCACCGTGGGCTTCCCAACCGCGCCGATACGGTTCGTTGGAGTGTCGATACACGCTATAGCCAAATCGGTTTGCCAACCGGACGCGCAAGCGTTCCAGGTTTCGTTGCCCGAAGTTGCGCAAATCCTGAGAACGTTGCTAAGTCTCATCACGATTGGAATCGCCTATTCCCATAGAACTGATACCCCTAAATCGTCTTGCATTTTTCACATCTATCTGATACACTATGCAAACGAGTTTGGATAGCACTGCGAAGCATACCACACGGTATATCTGCCACCCTCACACCTTCGCACAAGAGGATAAAAAGACTGGAGACTGGAAAATCCAATAGAGTGGGTGTTTGCTTATGAATAATCGGGACGGACAAGTTCTCACGCCGAGTGTGGCTCAAGAACTCATCATAGAATTGTTCGCAGGCGCGACTGTCCGAAAGCAGGAAATCGTAAGAGCAGTGGATGAAGCACACACGGAACGTGGCGGACAACCACCAATAGCTGGGGCTAATCGTCCTGTCACACAAGCACTTTCAAGGATGAGAGAATTAGAGCTTGCCGAGAACCCAGAACGTGGTATTTGGGTTATAAAACCGGCACGAATCAAGACACTTGCTGAGTTTATGAAATGGGCGAAGAGGTTTAATCCGGGAGAATATGTATTTCGGGGTATCCGGAATGAAACTTACCCCATACGGGCATCCGCTTATCGTCGCCTGAAGGAGGAAAAAAGTTTTTTGAAATTCCTCCAAATTAATAAAGATTTGATCGATGAAACAACCCTTCGAGGGTACCACGAGAGAAATGGACGACAACTCAGCCAATTGGAAATACTTGCAGAACTACAGCACCACGGGGCAGCTACCTGTCTAATAGACTTTACTTACAGTGCCCAAATCGCGCTCTGGTTTGCTTGTGGACAAGATTCTAAAACCTCACAAGATTCTGAAGACCCTCCAAACGGTAAAGTCTTCGCTGTGTATAACCAGCTGCCCGATTTTAAAGAAGTTAAATCGAATATGCTAAAAGATGACATTGATGATTTTCTCCAAGACGAAGAAGACTCACCATTGTATTATTGGCAACCTCGGCAACAGAACAATCGCATTATTGCACAACAATCAATTTTCCTGTTTGGACGTCCCGAGTTTGAGGCAGATGCTGAATGTGTTATCTTGGGAAATGCCAAAGACAATATTCAAACCGAGTTGAAGCAGGTATCCGGTATCACTGAAGCGATGCTTTTTCCTGATTTTGAAAAATTTGCTTCTCTACGTGGTGTGGATGAACCATACACAGGACGCAGTGCTCATGAATATAGGGAACTCGCGCAGGCACAATTCCGAGAAGATAATTATTCTGAAGCTATTGCTTATTATGATAGGGCAATTGACCAAGATCCCGATTATGCGAAAACGTACTATGAACGTGCGCAGGCAAAGCATTACCAAGAGCAATATGCATCTGCTATTTCTGACTTTGACAAGTTCATCAGCCTGAACCCTAACTATGTAGAAGCATACTACTATCGGGCAGAAGCGAAATTTGGACTTGGCAATTCAGACGGAGCGAGGGAAGATCTCGAAACAGCATTGCCCATGGCTGAGGAGTCCGGGGATTCGGATTTCATAGGTTATATTGAGGGGCTTCTTAATGACATCAGTGAAATCACCGCAGAGGGAGAGTAAGATGAATAAACTCTATTTCGGCGATAACCTCGAAATCTTACGACAGATGGACGACCAACACGTTGACTTAATATGCACCGACCCACCTTTCAATTCCGGTCGCGATTACAACGCATTTCTCGGCGACTCCCTCGCCCAAAAGAAAGCATTTACCGACATCTGGACCTGGGACACCGCCGCTGAAGAATCACGAGCAGATATTGTGCAGCGTGCATTGGGTTGTGATACCTATAAGGCTCTTGATGAATGTCTACGCGGTTATGACTTTGTGCTTCGGCGTTTTGTGTCTGGTAACAAAGGAGCAATGCGTGCTTATCTTGCTTTCATGGGACCGCGACTTGCTGAAATGCACCGCGTTCTCAGTAAGAGTGGAAGTATCTATCTGCATTGCGATCCGACTGCATCCCACTACCTCAAGGGCGTTATGGATGCCATCTGGGATCAACAGAATCGAAATAGGAATGAATTCTTTCGGAATGAAATCGTCTGGTCATATCGCCGTTGGGCTGCAAAACATCCCAACTTCCAGAGGATGCACGATATTATCTTGCGTTATTCAAAAGGTACAAACGCGACTTGGAACCAACTGTATGAACCTCGCCCAGCATCAACCCTTAAAAGGTTCGGCACCAAAGAAATCAAAAGTGCCTATGCACCAGACGGAAGACGTATACCTTCTGAGACGACAGACAAAGAATCTAAAGGCGTGCCGCTCCGAGATGTTTGGGAGATCAGCGTAATTGCCCCATCTTCTAAAGAACGCCTTGGATACCCTACTCAGAAGCCGCGCGTTCTCTACGAACGAATGATTAGAGCCTCCAGCAATGAAGGAGACACAGTTCTCGATCCATTCTGCGGGTGTGGCACGACTATTGATGCAGCCCATACGCTCAACCGCCAGTGGATAGGCGTTGACTTAACGATTTTAGCTCTGGATCCGATGCGCTACCGATTAGAGGACCGACACGGCTTGAAACCCTCAAAAGACTATGAGGTCCACGGCTATCCGACGAACATGCAAGAAGTTATAAAACTGGTTCGCGATGAAAAGAAATACCATGACTTTTCAAATTGGGCTGTTACACAACTTGGATTGGAACCAACAAAAGATACCGGTGATGGTGGATATGATGGTGTCGGGCATTTCACTGTATGGACACCACGCGGCATGGAAAAGACAGCAGCACGAGTGCTTGCCGAAGTTAAGACCGGCAAACCTACACTAACACAGGTTCGCTCTTTCTGCCATGTGATGGAGCGGAACGAAGCGAAAGTAGGAATCTTCATCACAATAGAATCAGTGACAGCAGGGATGCGTCAGGTGGCGGAGGATATGGGAAGTTTTGAGCATAACGGATTGAGATACCCGCGCCTCCAGTTCTGGCAGATAGATGATGCTTATTTTGAGAACCCAAAGATAATCAATACCCTTGTCCGATTGCCAGAAGAGTGGCGAATTCGGCCCACACAGAAATCAGAGCGTCACTTCACAGATAAACAGACAGAATTGGCTATATAAAAGAAGCAGTCATCAGACAGGAAGTCAAATCTGTTCCACCGACCCCTTCCCACAGTTTTAGTAGTCCCGTTCGGATGGAGTTTTATCGTAATGACCTTACATACTATCTCAGATTCTCTATATTGAACCGTTCCCGAATTTCTTCTGGAATAGCGACACAGTATCGTGGTCAGGGTGATTCGGAAGTTCAGCGGGTGATTCCCAATCTTCAGCGACCTCTGTTAATTGCACAGGCTTGCCGTCGTTTTCCAGAACTGATTTCCAGCCAGCGAGGAAAACATTTGTTTTGTGTAAAATTTCCGCAAAGGTTTGGGGCATCTCGTTGTGCAGTGCCATGTTCTGGAACGCCCAAATCGTTGGTAGCCAGATTTCCGTCTTATCGAACGGATAACCCGTGCCGGTGTAAATCTTAAAATTCTCGCCACCGTAGGCTTCCTGTGTGTGAATCTGCACCGTTCCCCACGAACCGCTTACTTGATGGAGCGTGCCGTAGAACTGCCGTCCACTGCTATCAATATGTTCAAGTGTAATAACACCGGGTGGACTGTGCCAACTGTCCGTTTGATACGCCACGGATACGACCGGGTTCCCCGCCTCCGCTATCGCCTTGCACACCATATAGACACCGTGGATTCCGTGCGTAGGATAGTCGTCAAACGAATTCGTCGCCGTATAACAGACGATTTGTTTATCAGTTGCCCACGCTTTAGCGCGCGAGATGGCATCGTTGTGCTCATGACTTGACGGCGCAAGGATAGTCGCACCGCGCTTTCGCGCCAGTTCAATCATCTGCTGTGCTTTCGCAAGGGAGTTGGCAAACGGTCGGTTAATCAGGTTCGGTAAACCCGCTTCAAGATACGGTTCGTGGAGAATGTGGTTCCACGGATGGTTGTAGTAGCCGCCAGAGATCACGCCGTCTACCTTCCCCAGCATATCGTCAAAATTCTTGACAACTTCGCAACCGTAAGGTGCAGCGATCTCTTGTGCTTTCTCGTATTCAATATCCCAGCAGTGTGTGATTCGCATCCCTGTGAACGGTGTATCTTTTTCGCCTGGACGTGGATTGATATGCGGTGCCCACAGTGGCATGTGCGAATACGATGCAACGTTCAGAAACCCGACACGGAAAGGTTCAGTGTTAAATGCTTGCATGACTTCTCCTTTGAAAACCGACAACCATTCGGGGAAAAATAAATTACCAAATCTTCCCAAATTTTGGGTATAATATATAAAAGCCAATATGAAATGTCAAGGATTTTGGAGGGGTTCAGTTTAGTGAAAGCAAAAGGTGTGGAACAATCTATCTATGGATTAGCTGTTCGCGGGGTAACAAAACATTTTCACCGGAACAAGCGGACGAACGATAAAATACATTTCCATCAGAAGATTCGCCGGATATTCAAGCCAGAAAAAGAGATTGTCCGTGCAGTTGACGACATCTCCTTAGCGGTGAACATCGGAGAAATCTATGGGATTCTTGGTGCGAACGGCTCTGGGAAATCGACCTTAATTCGTCTCATTTCAACGCTCCTTATTCCCGATGCCGGGAGTATTCGCGTCTTTGGAGATGACGTTGTAACAGATAGCCTGAAGGTGAGACGAGTAATGAACCGTGTCTCTGTCGAAGCCTCGTTCTTCAAACGCCTCTCTTCAGCAGAAAACCTCATTTACGCCGCCCGTCTCTATGGGATTCCTGCTACCGAAGCCGAGCGGAAGGCGAAGCAAATTTTGGAAAGACTCGGTTTTGACCCAAATCGGATGAACGAGGAGATGGAGCATCTATCCCGCGGTATGCAACAGAAAGTCGCTATTGCCCGCGCCCTCCTCACGACGCCCATGCTCCTGCTGCTCGATGAACCCACGACAGGACTTGACCCCAAATCCAAGCGCGATGTCCAAGCCTTTATTGAGGAGATCCGTCAAGAACGGAATGCCGTCATCGTACTAACAACACACGATATGGCAGAGGCTGAGAGATTGTGCGATAAAATCGCAATTATCGACAAAGGGAAGTTTATCGCAGAGGGTACCGTTGCGGAACTCATCGCCGACACACCCTCACAGAACGGCGCGCCCGCAACATTGGAAGATGTCTTTATTGCGCTGACCGGCAAAGCGATTGAGGAGG
>CAZGAW010000134.1:0-11082 GCA_964523645.1 uncultured bacterium
ACAAAACTTGTCTTAACTTTGCGAAATTGTGGCCTAAATAAGCGTATGCACTTCACAAACTCGGTATAAAGAATTTCCTTGTAGCATAGGAGACCGTTGGTTTCCTGTGCATTCATAACCGATCACACATTCGATAAAGTCGACAGAAACCGAAAGCTGAGTATCTCTGATATTCCCAGAATTAAAACTTGCATGTCCATGAGAATTCGTATAGACTAAACAGATATAACCGTAAAGGAAGCCAACGATGCAAGAAACACCCCTTAAAATGGAAATTCAGCGCGGACTCAACAATTTCGCCGACGGAAACCTCGCAGAAAACGCAATCCATCTCCTCAAAGTGTTAGGCTACGAGAGCCAACGCACCCTCAACCGTGACAGCAACACCCTCGAGGCGTTCCTTGAAGACTTTGACACTCACGAACAGATGAATCGGGACAAAGCGTGCCTCCACGAATGGCAGACCGCCGACTTCCTTTTCCAACTCACTGCCGACGAGATCAAACAACACATCCAAGAGATAATCACCTTCCATGAGGATCCAGGCGTTGACGAAAGTATCTATCAATCCTACCTGTTTCTCGCTATCAAACTTAAAGGAGATACCTATTCCCGCACGGCACTTGCCAACATTACCCGCGAAATCAACAAGCTCTACGTTATACCCGCATTGCTGATTTTTCAACACGGAGCCGCGTTGACCTTTTCCATTATCAACCGCAGACCGAGTCAGCGGGATAGGGACCTTGATGTGCTTGAAAAGGTAACGCTCATCAAGGACATTGACGTTGTGAATCCGCACCGCGCACACCTTGACATCTTGGCAGATCTGTCGCTGGATGCCCTCTATCAACAGCATGGGTTTACGAACTTCCTTGAACTCCATCAGGCGTGGCAGCAGACGTTGGACACCTCCGAACTCAACAGACGTTTCTTCAAGGAGATCGCCGATTGGTATTTCTGGGCAGTGGAGAAGGTGACATTCCCCCTTGATAAGGGCGGTTCAGCCGATGCTGGCGACGATGAAACCGTCCGCAATGCAACGTGTATCATCCGATTAATTACGCGTCTCATCTTCGTCTGGTTTCTCAAGGAGAAGGCCCTTGTGCCGAATGCGCTTTTTGAAGAAGATAGTCTCTCGGAACTGCTCACAAGTCTGGATACACAGGAAAGCACCTACTACAAGGCGATTCTCCAAAACCTGTTTTTCGCCACCTTGAATCAGGAGATGAACACATCTGAAAAACCGAACAATCGTAAGTTCCGAGGCGAGGGACGGCAGCACTATAACATCACATCCCTGTATCGCTACAAACGCTATTTCAAGGATCCGGAGGCAGCCCTTCGCTTGTTTGCATCGATTCCGTTCCTCAACGGCGGCTTATTTGAGTGCCTTGACAAGCCTGAACCGGACGATGCGAAAACAATCCTGCGTGTAGACGGTTTCTCCGACAGAGCGGACAACCCGCTTTCTGTTCCAAATGAACTCTTCTTCTCCGAACCCCAAGCGGTCAATCTCAACGCCGTCTACGACACAAAAAACAGCAGATATACCGTGCGGGGCTTAATCCACATCCTCAACCGGTATAAGTTCACGATTGCTGAGAACACCCCGATAGAGCAAGAGGTGGCACTGGATCCCGAACTCCTCGGTCAAGTGTTTGAAAACCTGCTTGCGGCGTTCAATCCCGAAACCGGCACGACTGCGCGTAAACAGACAGGGTCTTTCTACACCCCGCGCGAAATCGTCAACTACATGGTAGACGAATCCCTCATCGCCTATCTCACAAACGCGTTGGATGCGTCCGGTTTCCCCCTGATAAGGGGGGTTAGGACTAACACGGAAGTTTTCCCGCCGAATAAGGGGGTTACTGCAAAACTCCGACACCTGCTTGCCTACAACGAGGAACCCCATCAATTCACGGATACCGAAGTGGAATACCTCATCACCGCCATTGACACGTTGAAGATTCTGGATCCCGCCTGCGGCTCTGGTGCCTTCCCGATGGGTATCCTGCACAAACTCGTCTTTTTGCTCGGTAAACTCGATCCACGCAACGCACAGTGGCGACAACGCCAGATTGATCGCGTCCAAGCTGCCATCACGGTATCGGAGAAGATTGACGATAGCACCTTCCGTGAGCGTGCTATTGCTGAACTGGAAGGAGAGATTGAGAGTATCAACGAGGCGTTTGAACGCAACGAACTCGACTACGGCAGAAAACTCTATCTCATAGAGAACTGCATCTACGGTGTGGACATCCAACCGATTGCCACACAGATCGCCAAGCTCCGTTTCTTTATCTCGCTGATTGTGGAGCAGCGGATTGACGACACACGCGAAAATAGAGGCGTGCGTCCGTTGCCGAACCTTGAGACGAAGTTTGTTGCGGCGAATACGCTCCTCGATGTGGAGAAACCCGAACAGCTCCTGCTCCGCAACCCAGAAGTAGACCGTAAAGAGAAGGCATTGGAAGAGGTGCGCCGCCGGCACTTCACGGCGCGAACCCCGCGCACGAAAGACCGGTATCGGCAACGCGACGCAGACCTCCGCGCCGAGATCAGCGCGTTGCTGGAGTCGGATGGGTTTCCGAGTGAGACGACTGAAAAGATTGCGGGGTGGGATCCTTACGACCAGAACGCCACGGCTGATTTCTTTGACCCCGAATGGATGTTCGGTATTACCGAGGGGTTTGATGTGGTGATTGGCAATCCGCCTTACGTCCGCCAAGAGAAGATCAAGCATCTCAAACCCACGTTGAAAAAGCACTATACCTGTTACACAGGTGCCGCCGACCTCTACGTCTATTTCTATGAGCGTGGGCTTCAGTTACTAAGTGCAGACGGCATCCATACGTTTATCTGCTCTAACAGTTGGCTGGATGTCAACTACGGTGCCCCGTTACAGAAATATCTCTTAGACAACACCGCGGGTGCCGTTATCTGTCACAGTGAAGCGGAACGTGAGTTTGAGAGTGCGGACATCAACACTATCGTGAGCCTTCTCCGAAACGGCACGCCTGATGCCGATTCCCACCTCCGTTTCCTGACCTTCAAAACCTTCATCGGCGACCCAGATGTAGAGAACCGTCGCGATCGGACACGCACGTATACCGAGTTAGCACAAGCCGGCACGCGTGAGAATAAGTATGCAGGGGACAAGTGGGGTGGGAAATACCTCCGCGCCCCTGACATCTATTGGACGCTTTTGGAGAAAGGAAAAGATAAACTCGTGCGTTTGGGAGACGTTGCAGAGGTGCGGCGTGGTTTCACAACGGGTGCTAATGATTTTTTCTATCTTGACGCTGCGCGGATTCAGGAATGGGGGATTGGGCCAGAATATCTGAAGCCTGTCATCAAGAGTCCGCGGGAATGCAAAAGTATCCGTGTGGATCCAAGCCAATTACAATTCAAGTTGTTTATGTGTCATGCCGACAGAGCTGCATTATCAGGCACTGCGGCGTTAGATTATATTGAATGGGGTGAGTCGCAGGGGTATCATCAGCGGCCGAGTTGTAAAGGACGGCCCCGCTGGTGGGATTTGGGCAAACGGGAGATCCCATCACTTGCTTTCAATTATCTAATTTCTTCAACCGCAAAAACCTTGTATTCCCGAAATGGCTGTTATACAAGTGACAATTTCCAAGAGATACACACGGATTTAAGTTTGATATTGCCTTTGTGTGCTTCTCTGAATTCTTCACTGTTTCAACTGATGGTAAATATGGCGGGCCGCTCTAATTTCGGCGGCGGTCTGCTGAAAATTCAGACCTACGAGGTTTCGGAATTGCTGTGTTTAGATCCAAAAACCTTTGCTTTTGAAGACGAAGCGATATTCAGATCAACTGCATGGGAGATGCGCAATCCCTCAGATGACCGTCGTGTCCTTGACGCAATCATTTTTGATGCCCTTGACCTCACGCAAGGTGAACGGGATGGTGTGTATGAAGCGGTTGTAAATCTTGTGGAATCTCGGTTGCGGAAGGCGCGGAGTTTGAAGGGGAAATAGCGGATTTGGTATAAAATTGCTTGGTTTAGTTGAGATTTGTTTACTAAATATGTTATAATTATATTTAAAATAATCCTATAGTAGTGTTTGACTTTCTCTTGCATCTTTTTCGACGATAGGGTAAACTGAAGTCAACTAAGGGCGTGTTTTGAAGTCTTTTCCGCTTTGTTCCGGTGACATCATTCTTTAAGGAAACCCTCGGAGGAAAGGTATGCAAACAACGATAGATCAACTTACCGTCGCTGACCTGGACGCGGTAGACGAGTTAATGAAACGTTATGGGCGGACGCTCGGTTTTCTTCCCAAGGGGGCTCTTGAATATTACCTGAAGGGAGAAAAAGGCGGAGTGTTGGGAGCTAAGACTGAGGCTGGCCAACTTGTTGGTTATCTCCTTTATGCGACCAATCCGAATTACTTTCGGATCACGCATCTTTGTGTGTTGGAAGAATATCGAGGTCAAGGTATCGCAAAGCGACTTGTTAACGATTTAAAAGACTCTGCCACCACCCAAAGGTCCATAAAATTGAATTGTCGTCGTGATTTTCCAGCAGATGCTCTCTGGCCGAAATTAGGGTTTGTGGCCTTTGATGAAAAACCTAGCCGCTCTAGGGACGGATATCTTTTGACGAGTTGGCAACTTACTTTGGCCGTGGGAGCCCAGCTGGAATTGGAACTTTTTCAGGCAGAAACATCATCTGAGGTTCTTGATGTTATCATAGATGCCCATGTCTTCTTCGATTTTGATGAACCACCACTTGACAAAACAATGCCATCTAAAGCACTACTCTCTGACTTTTTAGTAGATTCTCTTGATCTTTGGATTACTGATGAACTGTTAAATGAAATTAACCGGCAGAAAAATCCTGAAAAGCGTAAAAAATCCCGCGACCGGGCTCGAAGTTTCTCTATAGTAAAGGCTGCCCCAGATTTGTTTGAGAACTTTGAAAAATGTCTAAAGGAACTTTTTTCTGGTCGAAAACCAAGCCAAAGATCCGATATTAGGCAGTTAGCAAAAGCAGCTGCTTCCAATGTAAAGACTTTTGTTACCAGAGATGGGGATATTTTGAAGAACTCGAAGAGGATTTTTGATATTACCGGGCTTGAGGTAGTAAATCCTACTGAGTTAATCATACGACTTCATGAATTATCTCAAGTCCAATCCTATGCACCGGATCGAATTACTGGTTTTAATCTTCGCTGGGAACGCTTAACCTCTAGCGATTTGGCGAATTTCCCCTTTGAGTCTCTACTTAATGGCGAGAGAAAAGGTAAATTCAAAGAAAAATTGGAATCCTTAATCGTTCAATTCAATCGTTATGAATGCGAACTTCTTCGGTCAGATAATGAGACTATTGCCATCCGGGTTCTTAAGAGTGATTCCAGTAAAATGCTTACTTCACCTTTGGTGAGAGTAGCATTTTCTGCTAACTCATCCTTGTTTGGACGCTTTTTGATTGCTGATACTCTTTCTAAAGCAGTGGAAAAGAATCTGAATATGGTCAAATTTGAAGATTTTGCTCTTACACCTAGTTTGATACCAGAGCTTCTAGAGATGGGATTTATAGAATGCAACAATAGTTTTGTGAGATTTTGTTTTTCACGTTGCCTTAACCACAAAGAAGTATTATTTATGATCTCCGAATTATGTCCTGAAACTGAAAGTGCCTATCAAGATATGTCAGACCTGGAATTAGAGCAGCGTTGCTCCCCTCTTGTTTTGGATTCAACCGACCAGCATTATTTTTTGATACCTATTATTCCGGTTTACGCTATGGGTCTTATTGATAGACACCAATCAGCAGACGATCTTTTTGGAGGGGATCCCAATGTCCTGTTACGTTGGAATAATGTGTATTATCGAAAGGTAAGTCACCACAACATGCTTAAAGCACCGGGCCGGATCTTGTGGTACGCTAGCAGAAACAAGAAACAAATCATAGCCGTGTCGTGTCTTGATGAAGTCATAATTAATACGGCTAAAGAACTTTTCAGGAGATTCAAAAGATTCGGAGTCCTCGAATGGAGAGATCTTTATGAAATGTGTGACCACGACCCTTTGAAAGAACTTATGGCGTTGAAATTTTCAAACACATTTCTTTTTCGTAAACCTGTTTCATTAGATGACATAAGAATTATTTACACAAAGCATGGTGCTGGATTACCGCTGCAGGGTCCATCAAAAGTACCATCAGAAATATTCTGTGAGTTATTTCAGAAAGGATTCTAAACTAACTATGAACACGACCGCACAACCTCTGTTTCCGAATATGAATGCGTCAGGGGCACCTTTACTGCTTTCCTTAAAACCGCGCTATGCAGACCGGATATTTGAGAGACTCAAAACGGTTGAACTTCGACGGCGTATTGCCTCACATATAAAAAATCGCGACGTATTCGTCTATGTTTCCAGTCCTGTTATGGAACTACGCGGTGGATTTCGTGTCGGAAATTTCTGGTGTGATACGCCTGAAGAAATTTGGCGGAGGGTATCAGATCAAGCGCGAGTTAATAAGCAAGATTTTGATACTTATTTTGAAGGGAAAGCGGTTGCTTATGCCTTTGAGATCACAGATGTTTGGGAATCCCCAAACCCTGTTCATTTAAACACATTGAGGAATCAGTTTCCGAACTTCGTCGTCCCTCAATCATGGCGGTACGTTCGGAATGATGAGATAAAGTTTTTTGAAACAATAAAATCGCAGCCAAACAAATTCCGTGAGCAGCATTACAAGGACACTCAATTGTCTAATTTTAAACGTGCCCCCTTTAATGAATCTCAATCCCACACGAGGTGAACAAGGTAGACTTTATAATAGAACATGCGAATCAGCATCTCAAGAATTCCTGATAATGCCATTGTAATTCGGGGCGGTAGGAACCAAACGCAAGACATTCAACGAGGGACTGGCAGGCATCCCGCTGGAATCACTGGCGTGTCGGTAGAATGTGCGGAAGGTGTACCCTTGCAGAATTGGCAAAGACTATTCCGCATGGACAAGTCGGTGTGACAACCGTTGCGGAAGTCCGAAAAGCAGGCGGCGATGTTGTACGAACTACTGGCCGAAGTTCTTATCATGCAACGCTGACAGGACTTACGCCCGAGCAAGTCAGTAAACTGTTGACACCAACAATTCCAAATCCTGGGAGGGAGCAAAGAAGATGAACAAACCAAGGGTTTTTGCAGACTTCCATAACGCGGACGCAAAAGGGAGAGTACGGTTGAACTGTGTCGGTACAGTGGCGGATATCAAACGTCAAAAAATCGTATTACGAAATGGTCAATCTCTGATTATCTATAGCGAAGAGTTGGAAGTTGAGGGCATTGTTCACTACGCCGAAGAAGAACAGTTGTGGACAGCGGTGATCGATTGGGATGCGATTCGAGAAGTGGACCCCGTTGTCTCTCAGACAGCACCACGAATCCGTGACATCGCACGTTATAGTAAAACCCACCATTAAGTTTACACTTTGCAATGTGGCGAGGTTAGGAAACCTCGCCAGCGGGAACGCATGAGGGATGTTCCACATTGAAATGTGAATATATTTTCGGGGTTTACTATAAAATGCTGTGGTTACACACGGAGTCCTTCAGTATAAAAGTCGCGATTCGGAGATCGCTCCTACCCAAAATGGTTTAGAGACGCGCTAAGGCGATACAGATTTTGCACAACGGAATCCGAGGGCCCCGATACCACCGTACGCTGGACTCGTTCCATGGCGGTTCGCTGCCCGCAGCCATTCGGGTTCGCTGTTCCACCCACCACCCCGTATGACGCGGAAATCTATGATGTTCTCAAAGTCATTGACGATTTCTTCGACATCGTTCGCACCTGCGGTCGGGTTTCGACGTGGGGAATTGGCATAGAAATCAGCCTCGTATCCATCGAGACACCACTCCCACACATTCCCCGCGATGTCATACACGCCGTAGTCGTTTGGCGGATAATCCCCGATAGGCGTTGTTTCGCCAAGACGTTTGCCGTAGTTTGCTCTGTTGAAATTAATGCCATTGCCCCACGGATACTGCTTTTTGTCCAATCCACCGCGTGCGGCTTTCTCCCATTCCGCTTCTGTCGGCAAACGTTTATCGACCCACACGGCGTAAGCCATCGCAGCGTACCAACTCACATAGCGGACGGGACGATCCGCTTCCCCGAGCGGGTGGTTATTTCCGTTCCAGTCTTGCAGGTAATTGCCATCGTGGAATTTGTCGTTAATAACATCTTTTTGCCACGCTGGGTTCGCAAGCACGAAATCCTTGAACGCTGCATTGGTTACCTCGTTTGCGTCTATATAGAATGCGTCAAGATGAACGGTATGCACGGGTTGTTCATCGTCGTCGGCACCCCCGTCGTTACTGCCCATCTTGAACTCACCTTCCGGAATCAGTACCATTCCATCTGGAATAATGGGTTCAGGTTCGAGGATGGGTTCCTGTTCAACTTCAGGAACGGGTTCAGTGGTACCCGACTTAGATGTTGCGACGGTGTAGTTGAGGGTTTGCGCACCATCCGCCCACGCAATTGCCAGTGTGAGTGGCCCCGGACTGAAGGGCCCTGAGATGGTAATCGTTGTGCCTGCCCTTTTAAGGACCCCCACGTTCACTGACACGTTTTCGGGAATATTGTCAAAAGTAAGGGTGATAATTCCGTTTACGTCAATAGTACTCCCATCTGTCGGTGCTGCGCTCAGCAGTCCTACGGGTGTAATCTCCTCATCATCTTCACGCGATCCACAACTAACGATGTAAATGACTGACAGACATACGAGCGCAAAACCGAGCAGTTTATAGTAAAACCCGTAATGACTTATACACCAACACAAGGGCGAGGATACAATCCTCGCCAGCGGCGGTAGGGTGTTTGTTCCTTGACGAACAGTAAACATATTTTTGTATTTTACTATAAATAATTTTTTCACTAATTCTTTCCTTTTGTTTTTCAATTTCTTGTAGGTTGGGTTGAACGGATAATAATAGGGTGCTTTCGCTTCAAGGGAAACGCGTCCTCAAAATATAGAGTGAAACCCAACGAGTCCCATGGCACCCCCAATTATCTCGGCATACAAAGTTGGGTTTCGCTATGTGTTTGATGTCGTCTGACCGGCATATAGCGTTGCGATGTATTGTATTATCTGTGCTGTCCTCTGAGTTCCGCTCTACCCAACCTACGAGGAATAGTTTTCAGTTTTCAGTTATAAGAGGTTTGACGACATCGGCATATTCTTTAACCGACTGCTGATAATTGACGACTGACACCTAAATATTGGTCGGAAATCGGAATTCCTTCCTACCCAGAGAAGACACGGTTATTTTTCTTGGGAATTAACGCTAAATTGACACCTATGGTGGGGTTAAACCGCCCCTACCCGTGAAATGCGTAAGTTCTATTAATAAACCTCTAAGTAGTTGTCAGTCTCCCACTGACTGACGTTCCAATGGTAGTTCCGCCATTCCTCGCGTTTGACCTGAATGTAGTAATCGGCATACTCCGTTCCGAGTGCATTCTTGATGACTTCATCTTTGTCGAGAGCGTCTGCTGCTGCGTTGAGTGTCCCAGGCAGAGAACCGATGCCTCGTTGCTGTAGTTCGTCTTCTGGCACCTCATAAAGGTTATCCTCGTTTTGTACTCCAGGGTCAATCTGATTTTCGATGCCGTCAAGTCCGGCGGCAAGCAGGACTGTCGCTGCGAGATAAGGATTCGCTGCCCCATCGCTTAATCGGTTTTCAATACGTCCCGGCGCGGGAATCCGAATCATCTGTGTCCGGTTATTTGCACCGTAAGTGACGTAAACGGGTGCCCACGATGAACCCGAACGCGGGGGTCTACGAACTAAACGTTTGTAGCTGTTCACAAGCGGATTTGTAACCGCCGTTATCGCTTCGGCATGTTTGAGGATACCGCCCGTGAACCAGTAGGCGAGTTGAGATAAACCGTTTCTATCATCGGCATCGAGGAACAGATTTGTCTGATTCGCCTCATCCCAGAGGCTCATGTGGAAGTGCGCACCGTTGCCCGTCAAATTGGTGAACGGTTTCGGCATAAACGTCGCAAGCAGCCCACGTTCCTCCGCGAGCGTTTTGACCATCCACTTGAAGAAGGTGTGCCGATCTGCCGTTTTAAGTGCATCCGAGTAAGTCCAATTTGTCTCAAACTGACACGTTCCATCTTCATGATCGTTTGCGTAGGGTTCCCACTCTAACGCTTGCATATATTTAATCAGGGTTGTCATCATATCCAAATTGCGATGTAATGCTCTTAGGTCGTAGCAAGGTTTGTCCAGTGTGTCAAGTTTGTCCCATGGCGCATAGGAACCTGTTTCATCCTGTTTCAGCAGCATGAATTCCGCCTCGATGCCGACGTTGAAGATGTAACCTTTTTCACGCGCTTTTTCTAATTGCCATCGCAAAATGGTTCTCGGACAGTAGTGCCATGCTTTGCCTTCAACATGCATATCCCCAGCAACCCACGCCAGATTTTTCCGCCACGGCACAATCGTCAGTGAATTAAAGTCGGGGATACTTGCCATTTCTGGGTCGTGCGGATATTGCCCTATCTCTCCTGCGGCGAAACCACCGAACCCCGCGCCTTCTTCTGCCATATCTTCAAGGTGTGTGGCTGGGATAACCTTTGCCTTTGGGGTGCCACTCATCTCAACGAAAGAGCAGATAAAAAACTCGATACCCTTCTCTTCAACTAAACGTTTGACTTCATCTCGATTCATGAAATTGTTCTCCAAAGATTTATATTATGAAGGATTGTGTCTTGAAAATAAAATGGAATACTGGAAAAAAAATTGCTTCTACAATAACCTAAGTTGCCACCTATATGCACACATAGCACTCCGCTGGAGTGCGGGAGGTTATACACACTGTTTTCTATAGACATATCACCCCGCTGGGGTGAGGAAAATGCTTTAGCCCCTCATTAGAAGGTTCAGAATTTGTTAGTAGCAACTTGGGTTACAATAGTAGAATGTAACTTATATAAAGTGCTAACTCCAAAATACGGAAACATGATACATTATAACTGAAGTCCTGAAAATTTCAACGCCTAAGTCGAGATGAAAGGTAA
>CAZGAW010000134.1:11182-12431 GCA_964523645.1 uncultured bacterium
TACATTATAACTGAAGTCCTGAAAATTTCAACGCCTAAGTCGAGATGAAAGGTAAAGCGATGACATTCTTCACTCGTTTCTACACGAAATGGTTACTGTTGATTGGTGCGCTAATTGTCATCTATCTGCTACCAATATGGCTGTTCCCCTATTTTCCAACACAGGATGGAGTGAGCCACGTCTATAATTCCCAAATTTTGACCGAGTATAACAACCCTGAATATCAATTTCGTGACTATTACGAAATCAACTGGTATCCTTTTCCCAATTGGCTCTCTCATTTCTCGTTAGCGGTGTTGATGTTCGTCTTTCCGCCGCTTATCGCTGAGAAGATTTTTCTGAGCCTCTATGTCATCCTGTTCCCGCTTGCGATCCACTATTTTCTCAATGCTGTCCGGCGCGGACGACATCCGCTCGTAATACTCAGTTTTACCTTTATCTACAATTATCTTTTTCTTATGGGTTTCTACAATTTTGCTGTCAGCGTACCACTCTTTTTCTTAGCGCTCGGTTACTGGTGGAAACACAAGGATGAGATGAATAGGACACGGATTATTCTCCTCAACCTGTTTATCATTATCACCTATTTTGCGCACCTCATCTCATACGCGTTTATCCTGTTCTCTATTGCCTTACTGGCACTCTTCTATTTCAGGCGGGATCTCAAACGAATCCTGATTACAGGATGTTATTTGCTGCCTGCAGCTGCGCTCTTGCTTGTCTATCTTCCAACCTCTGATCTCCTTGCAGGAGAACCTCCCGAATTTGGATTTGGACGGATGGGTGAACTCTTTAATAACTTAATCGGTATGCATGTTCTTGTTGCCTACGCCGCCCCTCCGATTTGGATTTCCGCTGCGGTTTCTGTCTTCTTGCTGTTTCTTGCCGTTGTAACAATCCGGCAAAATAGGGGAGATCCCGAAGGAAGCACCGTTGGACAGAAGGCATTTCTCTGCCTTGCTGGTGTGCTTTTCGGACTCTATTTTATCTTGCCAAATTCTATAGGGCCCGGGGGTTGGGTCAATGACAGACTCGCTATTTTGGCTGTTCTCGCCATATTTGCTTGGTTTCGAGTTATTGATCCGCTCCCTTGGAAACGCGTGTTCACAGCGATAGTCACACTTCTTGCACTCGCTAACATTCTCTATGTCGGGATTCTCTTCAGAAATCTCAATGCCGAGATACGCGAGTTTAATGCTTTTGTACAACAGGTTGAGAAGAACAAAGTTATCCTTCCGCTCCACTTTGA
>CAZGAW010000135.1:0-12033 GCA_964523645.1 uncultured bacterium
TTTGAGAAAATACTAATCAACCCACCCAACATCACATATCCAAAAATTACCTCCAGAGCGACAAGGAAGCGGGCAGGCGCGTTGTCGGCGACGACATCCCCAAAACCGAGCGTTGTGAACGTTACGACACTGAAGTAGAAGCAGTCCGAGAAGGTTAACGTCCGACCACTATAGAAACCCGTCGTTTGATGGAAACGCGGTGCCCAGTCTTGAATCCACGCCGGCAACCATTCCGGAAACGGCATATACGCAAACGTAAACAGAATCGCAAAGAATACCGACCAGAGTGCCCAAAGCCCCAGACTCCGTCCATAATCCGAACTCCATCGCCATAATTTTGCCAAGATAGGGTTCGCCTGATTGAACGCACGTATGAACTGCTGATCGGCGACGTACCGTTTAAAAAAAGGATTCGCGACCTCGTCTATACGTTGGCTGTCCAAGTAGAATTCGGTAGGACGATGCTGTTTCCTGCTGAGCTTGGCTTTCACTGCTTGAAAGAGTGTATCTGCGGTATACCGAACATCACGGAAGGCAGCAACGTCAACAAACTGGGCACCAGTAAAGTTGGCGGTGCCATGAAATGTCGCGTTATTGAATGTTGTCGTTTCAGGAAACCATGTCCCTGTGCAGTCAAGTACGCCTTGGAACAACACACGCCGAAAATTGACTTCATTTAGGAAGTTCGCCTCGTGAAAAACAGCGTTCTCGTTGAATTGGACCCCGTGGAAATCGGCAACGTTGTAAAATCTCGCCCGCCAAAAACTGGCACTCTTATGAAAGACGGCTCTGTGAAAATCCGCACGCCTTTGGAAAATGGCTTCACGGAAAGCGCAATGCCTGTGTAAAATCGCTTCATCCAAGTCAAGATCTGCTTCAAAAAGGGTACGCCGAAAGTCTACCTCTTCTTGGAAGACAACCGTCCGAAAATTGACGATGTTTTTAAAGGTACACCCGATACAAGAGAGTTTCTTATTGAGGAGGATCCGATCGTTTTCATCCCGTTCCAATTCCATAAAAAAAAGATCGACAACCCCTTCAATTGTGCAATTCGTGAAGGTAACAGCTGCCGCATCACTTTGTAGTGCGTCAAGGAAAGTTTGCGCGTTGAGTGTTTCTCCATGTTTCTCGTACATCGGTCTCTTTTACCTTGATTTTATATAATGAGATGGGAGGCAGTACTCTGTGTTAGAACTCTCCAAGAAGGTCGGCAAGTGGATTCTGGAGAATTGATTTTCTTTTCGGTTGAACGATCGGATGGCTTATCCCATCTTTAAGATGATACACTTCGACATCCTCAGGCATTAACCAACATAATTTTGAGATATGTGCTTCTATCTCAGCTGCAGCCTTTGGGTTCTTTTTTGATCGTCGTCCGGCGGTTAAAAGTTTTTTGAGGATCGCCAAAAGATACGGACTGTGGGTCGTTATAACGATCTGACTATCAATATGATTTCGCATTAGGGCAATGATGTGCATAAGATGTTGCTGGGTTGTTGGATGAAGGTGTGCTTCGGGTTCCTCAATCACGCGAAAGGTTATTTCATTGTAAAGCATACTGATGAACGCATCTTGTAGAATTCGAATTAAATTTTGCTGTCCTGTGGATGCATTCTCTAAAAAGGTCGTGTTCTCACTCGTTGGATGCGAAAAAAGTCGGGATTGAGAGAGCTTATCTATGGTCTCATATTCGCCGTTTAAGATATAGGAGATTTTCTTGAGTAGGAATTCCATTATCGGTTTATCGACTTCGTCCGATTCTTCCTCAAGTCTCTCATCAAAAAGACTCCGAAAATTTTGTGTACTGAAGGTGTCAAGGAATTCTTCATTTTTTTCCAAAAAGCGTGCGATAAGATGGAGATTCGCCCGTGAACGCGTGGCAGCGCGCGTATGGAGATCACTTTTTATACCGCCATAGAAGATCCTTTTCAGAGCATCGGGGTAGTTAGCAGCGATATTCCTATCTGCAGGGATGAAGAGACTATCACGATGTTTACCGGCTAACTTTTCAGTGATGTCACTCATTCCGATCGCCATATTTAAAATGTAATGGAACTGATCGGTATTTTTGGTTATTTGGGAATTGTCCTCTGAAGGTACATCTGTTCCTTCAGGTGGATCCTTCTCGGTTGTGGCACTGTGAGACTGTTTTATGTTAACATTTTTCAGTTTCTCCAGTAAGTTGTAGCAAAGGTCTTCAACTTCGTCCATAACAGCCGGTAACTCAATATCAAGCGTCTTCTCATCGGTTGACCTCACTCTGATAGCACTTTCTGCTGTATAGTAGTAGATAATTTCAAAGTGGCTATTGGCTGTCGTTTTTCGTTTCGCATTCACGTCCTCTTGCTGACCGCTGATGGTTGACGGCTGATTGCTATTCAGTTTTGGAAACCCCGCAGCATCTCCAAAAAACTCTCGGAATTTACGGGAAATTTGTGTGTGAAACACTGTTGATAACTCTTGCCCAGGTGTTTTCAGATGTTCCGGTGGATAGGTATTAATCCGCCTAATGTGTTGGCGAAAGTCGCGTATCAGCTCTTGAAAAAGGTACAGCAGTTTCGCGAGGACGCTTTTCCCACTGGCGGTCTCACCAATGAAAACCACCAAGGTTTTATCCATATCGATTTCTGCTTCGCGGATATTTATGAAATTTTTAACAACCAGTTTAGGCATGAAGCCTCCAGGGGAATAGAAGTGTAGAATTCGCTAACAGGCAATCTTGGGGTTAACAAGGAATCTGTGTCCATCCCTTGCTTGTCCGGATTGCATCAATAGCGACTTGATAACGCCAGCCATCTTGAAAGGTCAGATAGGGTTCGTGTGGACGGTTCTCAATATCTGCAAGAAAGTCTCGAACAAGCGCGACCCATTTATTCTGAATGTCGTCACCAATGCGCGGTAATGCCTCGGTGAATTGCTTCGGCACGGACAATTCCTCAGCCGTATCATCAATATTTTTAGGCGTAGTTTGCGGTACCATAGGGTACAGCGTCATCGGAGATAAAATATGTCCACCTCGCCCGACAAGCGTCCCGTTACTACCGTAGAAATACCAACCGCCGACAGGCGTACGCGTCGGTACACCCGGGTGCGTCCGCATGGTCACCAAGACTTTTTGTGAAGACGCTGTCTGTTTAATAGGGGCTGTCGCCATCCAAAAAAGTGCTGAGAAATCGCTTTCTGCATCGCATACCCGCCATTCAAATTTGGATGCCTCTTCGACGGTAAGTTCTTTACGGGTCCACACTCGAAAGTCACGAATTTCCGGCACAACGGGGGCTTCTCTGATAACTGTCCTTGCTTCACCGACCGCTGAGATGATTTTCATGCCTGTCATCCGTTCCAGCATACCCAGCCGATGCGTCAGCCCATTGTTCAATACGCCACCACCGTGTGCTAATGAGGTCATCCAATTCCAAGGTTTTACGCGCGCCGGGGAATTCCCATTTGAAATCCGACGACTGTATCCGATGTCAATTTCTTTTAACGCACCTATGACTTTTTGCTGGGTCAGCAGTTGACGCACATAAGCAACACTCGGATCGTATAGATGCGTCGCAGCGAAACCGTGCTTCAGCTCTGTGTTTTTGATGAGGTTATAGATGTGTTCCGCTTCTTCCGCGTTGAGTGCTAACGGTTTTTCGCTAATAATGTGGCATCCAAGTGCCACCGCCAGTTCGATAACCTCGGTCCGTAAAATAGCGGGCGTTGTAAGTGCTACGATATCGGGTTTGTGCTTCAACAAACTTTTGCGCCAATCAGTTGACGCTTCAGCTACACCTAATTGAGAAGCGACTTTTTGCACAACCTCTAACTTGCGGGCACAAATAGCCAAGACTTCAACACCGTAGTGTTGAAACGCTTTTGTGTGCCCTTCAGCTGACCAACCAGCACCAACAACAACTGCTTTTAATTTTTTCATCCAATTTCCATGTCTTATAGTAGAATCCGAAAATATGTTTATAGTTCGTCAGGGAACACCGCTACTGCCGCTGGCGAGGTTAGATGAAGTTTAAAAAAATAAATCGGTAATGTGGCGAGGTGTTTTTGATAGGGTATTTCTGCGGATTTCCCCTAGGAAACCTCGCCAATGTATAGATAATTGTTGGCTTTACTATAATTAATCTTCATCAAACCGCACCTAACGATAAACCTTTCGGATTATGCCAAGATCTCATTGACAATGCGCGCTTTATCTTCAACACCTGTTAACCGATGATCAAGCCCTTGGAACTTAAAGGTTAACCGCTCGTGATCTATACCGAGTTGGTGGAGAATCGTTGCATTTATATCCCGAACATGGACAGGATCTCGGACGATGTTGTAACTGAAATCGTCGGTTTCACCGTGGACAACACCACCCTTGATGCCGCCCCCAGCCATCCAGCGCGTAAAGCATTTCGGGTGATGGTCACGCCCATAGTTATCCGGTGTAAGGGTACCTTGACAGTAGACAGTTCGTCCAAATTCGCCACCCCAGACAACTAAGGTTTCATCGAGCATGCCGCGCTGTTTCAAATCTTTGATAAGTCCAGCCGAGGGCTGATCGATATCGCGAGCTTGGTTGCGGATGTTCGTCGGCAACTGACCGTGCTGGTCCCAGCCACGATGGAAGATTTGCGCGAGCAGGACATCGCGCTCCATCATCCGCCGTGCAAGGATACAGCAATTGGCGAATGTACCGGGCGTTTTAACCTCAGGTCCATACAATTCTAAAACGTGCTCGGGTTCCTGAGACAAATCCGTAAGTTCAGGTACACTCGTCTGCATACGGAACGCCATCTCGTATTGTGAGATACGGGCATGTGTTTCCGGGTCACCTACTTCTTCGTAAAGCTCCTTGTTGAGTTCAACAAGGGTATCTAACATCTGTTTCCTGGTCTTTTCATTAACCCCTTCCGGATTTGAGAGAAATAGCACAGGATCGCCTTGGCTCCGAAGAAGCACGCCTTGATGTTCCGATGGGAGGAAACCGGAGCCCCAAAGTCTATTATAGAGTGCCTGCGCACCCTTTGGACCGCTCCATGTGGCGTTCATCACGATAAACGCCGGCAAGTTTTCGTTTTCACTACCAAGTCCATAACTCAACCAGGCACCAAGGCTCGGTTTACCAGGGCTTTCATCACCAGTACAGAAAAAAGTAATAGCCGGGTCGTGATTAATTGCCTCGGTGTGTACCGTCTTGATAATCGCAAGGTCTTCCGACACCGATCCGGTGTGCGGTAACAGTTCGCTGAGCCATACACCGTCACCCCCATTGTCGTGTTTCTTGAATTCAAATATAGAGGGCGCGATCGGGAACTTATCCTGTCCTGACGTCATTGTTGTCAGGCGTTGACCCATCCGGACGGATTCTGGAAGGTCCGTATCAAACCATTTTCCCATATTCGGTTTGTAGTCGTAGAGGTCCAGTTGGGACGGTGCACCGGACATGAACAGGTAGATGGCACGTTTTGCCTTCGGCGCAAAATGTGGTAGTTCCGGTAGACCGCCAAATCTCGGCTTTGCTTGACTTTCCAGCGCGTTAACCACGGCATTCGGTAACAGCGAAGCAAGGGCTGCACCACCGAGCCCCGACGCACATTTGCCGAAAAATTGGCGACGGGTTTCAAGTTTTAAATATTCCTTAATTGGGTCCATTGTCTATCTCCTTGCTTAATGGGTGTCAGTTGTCAGAGGAATAGTTTTCAGTTATTAGTTGTCGTAGGGGTTGGGAATGTAATACAAGGAATGGATTCAGTCTATTCCCAGACTGAATCCCCCAACCCTTACAGAGATTTCTTGTAACAATCTCCCTGTGTCTTGGAATATGCCGAACATAGGTGAATTGTTACCGATGCCTCTTGTGACTGAAAACTGAAAACTGACGACTGACAACTATTCTACCCTTTATTCAAGACTTCGTCCAAGTTGAGGATTAGGTTGGCAATCATCGTCCACGCAGCGACTTCAACTGCATCTAAGGTTTCATCAGGAGACGATTCGCCAACAGCGATCAGTTCTTTGGCTGCTTCCGGGTTCGCTTCCAATTCCTGATAGTGGATTTGGAGCGTCTTTAACAGCAATGCTTCCTCTTTCGGTTTCGGGAGACGAGCGGTTGCTGCCTCAAACATGTAGCCAATGCGTGCTTCCGGTGTTTCACCTGCCTCTTTAATGGTACGCTCCGCGAAAGCACGCGCCGCTTCAAAGAACTGCGGATCGTTCATCAGCATTAACGCCTGCATCGGCGTGTTAGTACGTTCACGGCGGATTGTGCAGGCTTCACGTGATGGCGCATCCAAAATGTTCATCTGGGGCGGTGGGGCGGTGCGCTTCCAGAACGTATAGAGACTCCGACGATACACCTTATCAGCACCCGTGTCTTTGACAAACGTATCAGTGTTAGATCCGGTAAACCCGACAGCTTTCCAGAGTCCATCCGGTTGGGGGGGTTTAACACTTGGTCCGCCAATTTTAGTGTACAACAAGCCACTGAGCGCGAGAGCGTTATCACGCACGATTTCGGCATCAAGGCGGTACCTTGGACCACGGGAAAGGAGCGCGTTATTCGCATCACGTTCTAACTTTTCGGGGGTGACGTGTGCACTCTGCCGGTATGTTGACGAGGTCAGCATCAGTTTCAGCATTGTTTGTACGTCCCAGTCGGATGTAATAAATTCAATTGCGAGCCAATCGAGAAGTTCCGGATGCACTGGCGGGGTGCCTTGGGTGCCGAAATCCTCCGCCGTCATTACAATTCCAGTGCCGAAGACATTTTGCCAGAAACGGTTAATCGCAACACGGGCGGTAAGCGGATGTTCCGGCGAAAGCAGCCACTTCGCAAAACCGAGGCGGTTCGGGGCGGCATCTTCTGATATAGCAGGTAGCACTGCCGGGGTTTGTGGATAAACCTGTTCCTCCCGATTTTGATATTCACCCCGCGCTAAGACATAGGCACCTCTCGGTTCCTCTCGCTCTTGCATGACAAGCGTCGTTGTGAGTGAAGCGTCCAACGTGTTCCGCTTCCCTTGGACCTCCGATAAATCAGCAAATAGCGTATTCAGATCCGCGAATGCACGCTTAGCGTTTTCGTTGATTGTCTTGTCTGGTGTGATGTTCTTCCGGTAATAATCTCGGATTTGTTCCGTCTGTGCAGTTTCCCGTTCGCCACGAGGCATGCCTGCGATATCGACAATGTTCGCTGGCACCATCGGAGGGGCACTCTCCAGACGGAAGTAGAAACCAGAAGGACCCGAGTAGTTGACGACTTTCAGAAGCAGTGTATTGTTACCCGGCTTGAGATTAACCTGCACCTGCTCCTGGTCAGCAGCGGCATCCCGCTGAACGTTTTTGGCGAGGAGTTCCGTACCGTTCATCCAGACCTTCAGGGCATCATTGCTGCCGATGTGCAAGATCGCTTTCTGTTGTGTGACAGAACTTATATTTCGGAAAAGGTAGGTGGCACTGTTTTCGCCAATAATGTCGTTATGTATCTGTTCGTCGACCCAGTGTGTCTGCTGCTCCCATTTGATAGTTTTGCCGTTCACCTCAAATGTATCGCCTATGTTGACGTTTTTCGTTTCAGGTTCGTAAACCTGATAAAAAGCGAGGTTGCCGTGTTCAGCCGTGAATGGACCCGCAGCGTGCCAGTTTGCTAAGGTTATTTTGGAACCGACCGGATAGATGGTTGCAGCATCTGTAAGCGCAAGTCGGAACCGCCCCAGCTGCTTGCTCCGCAAGTCATACTCGTGCTTAAGGCGGATTTTCAACCTACCGCCCTCCGTGCCAAACGGAGCAGCAACAAGGAAAATGGCTTGCCGATTTTCGCGCCTTCTGTCGAGTGCCCAACCGGTTTCGGGTTTATCATCAATCGCCTTGGAAACAACACCCTCGAGATTGTTTTCTCCGAGGGCTTGTTCGTGGTCTGCCCACGCGTGCACAATTTGGATAGGTGTCCACGGATCGTTCGGATCGGCATTTTCGGTCTCGCCTTCTACGCTTGCATCATCTGTCGGTGTGCTTTCAGTTTCTGTTTGGACATCAGAATCTGCATCAACGGCGGTTTCACCTTCCGTTTCTGTAGCAGCATCGGTATCTACGGCAAGTGCACTGCCGGTTTCTGCCTCAGTTTCATCATTACCCGCGGTTTCGCTTTCTACCTGCGTATCAGCGCCACTCTCACTGCCATCTTCCACTGGAGAGGCATCGGCATCTACGGAGGGGGCAATGAAGATCGAGAAATCTGTCAAAACAACATTGCCGTTATCACTTCTACCGAAACCACTTTTGGGGAGGGATTCGTGCGTAAGGCCTTCTAAACGAACGCCACTCCATTTTCCGGGTGGTATTTCAACAGTGACCTCGTAAATCTCCTGTTCAGGGTTGTTACCACTGACTAATATAGAGTTGTCCTCTAAAACTTCAAGCGTCGCACCCCCTTTTGAGTAGAGCGAGGTCGGTTTCAGGGTTGTCCAATGCGGTATCCTGTTTTCCCAAGCGATTTGCGTCGCATCTATTTCAGGAATCGCGGTTTTCGTCTGCGCAACCAACTCGGCAATTTGTTCATCAAACGCTGCGAGTTCTGCTTCCTGCTCCGGGGTCGGCAATTTCACAACGGGGGGAGAATCCTTGCGGTTACCGTCCATTGCGTTTTCGGTGATATTGTTGAAGTAGGCGTAGAGTTGATAGAATTCCTTCTGTGTAATCGGATCGTATTTATGATCGTGGCACTGTGCACAACCGACGGTTAATCCCATCCAAACGGTGGAGGTGGTGTCGGCTCTGTCAATCGCGTACTGAACATAGTATTCCTCATCGATGGAACCGCCTTCGCTCGTCGTGACATGGCATCTGTTAAAGCCAGTGGCGATCTTTTGTTCAAGCGTCGGTTCCGACAAGAGATCCCCTGCTAATTGCTCAATCGTGAACTGATCAAACGGCATATTTTTATTAAATGCCTCGATGACCCAATCGCGATAGGGCCACATTTCACGGTAGTTATCTAAATGGAGCCCATGGGTATCGCCGTAACGTGCGACATCGAGCCAGAAGCGTGCGAGATGCTCACCATATTCGGGCTTTGCCATGAAAGCATCAATAACTTTTTCGTAAGCGTCCGGTGAATCGTCTGCGAGGAATTGGTGGACCTCTTCGCGCGTGGGTGGTAAACCTGTAAGATCAAAACTTAGGCGACGGATGAGCGTCCGTTTATCGGCTTCACTTGCGGGTTGTAAGCCTTCTTTTTCAAGGCGTGAGAGGATAAAAGCATCTATGGGATTCCTGACCCAACTATCATTCTTCACATCAGGCGGGGTCGGATTAACAGGTGTGGTGAACGCCCAATGCTCTTCCCATTTCGCGCCTTCGCGAATCCACTGCGTGACGGCTTCGATCTGTGCCGGTGTCAGTGTTTTATTGAAATCTGCTGGCGGCATACGGTAGAGGTCATCGTTAGAGACGATGCGGAGATAGAGTTCACTCTCTTCCGGTTTACCGGGAACGATTACCGGATACCCGCTCGGTTCAGAGAGCGCACCCGCTTTCGTATCAAGCCGCAGATCAGCCTGTCGAGCCTTGGCATCCGGTCCATGGCAGGCGTAGCAGTTATCTGCAAGAATGGGACGGATGTCGAGGTTATAATTTATGCTGGCTTGCTCCGTTTCATGATGTTCGGCAGAGACCGAGGGGACTCCTAACACGGCAAAGCAGAAACACACCAACATGCTTCCTAAGAGTGGAATCGGATTGTTAGCGATCTTCACTGGAATTCTCTCCCTTTTTCAGCGTTGTAGGCAGCAGCTTGCAAGTTAGCGAATATCAATAAAGTGAAAGTCGCAACTTGCTATAAAAGAATTAAGAATTGTGACGCTTAGTTAACCAAAAGGTTTAGCAATATTGCCATATTTTACGATACGGTTGCGTTTTTGTCAAATATTTCTATCTCCTGATTATTAGCGTCTTGCTGATGTTCGGTTGGACAGAAAAATTCTATTGTGCCGCAATCTTTTCAAAGATGATAACATGCTGCCACGGTAAATCATCCAGCGTTTCTACCCAAACAAGCGGATGGGGTGTCGCCTCCTTAATCACCTGCAACTCACTCATCTTGTGAAGACGTTTAATGGGGACCTTCGGATCCTCAGCACGGTATTCGACAAAAACAACCCTGCCACCCGTTTTGAGGCCACGACAGATATTCTGCATCATCTCATACGGATGTGAAAACTCATGGTAGACATCCACCATAATCGCCAAGTCTACCGATTCCGGCGGCAATTTCGGATCGGTAATCGTGCCTAAGACGCCTTTGATATTGGTAATACCTTCTTCCGCCATCTTCTCAGCGAGAATGTCAAGCATCTCCTGCTGAATTTCAACGCCGTAGATGGTCCCCGTCTCACCGATTTTCGGAGAAATCTTCCGAGCGATGTAGCCCGTGCCAATACCGATATCGGCGACAATATCTCCTTCTTTGAGTTTCAGCATTTCAACAAGCTGGTTCGGCATTTCTTCACGTTCCCGTTCGGGACGTTCCAGCCATTCTGCACCTTGATGCCCCATCACACGAGAGATTTCGCGCCCCATGTAGAATTTGCCGATACCGTCTCGACTGCGTTTAGTACTCTTTTTGTAGATTGTACTCGCTGGCCGCGTAGCATCGATCTCCGATTGCGAATCGCCGTTTGGTACAATTATCGCGTAGTTCAACAGGAGAACTATACCGCTCAGGCATGGGAAAATATAAGACTTACTGAACATCCGTTTTAGCCCCTTTTCTTTAGAAAGTTCGGTAACTATTTATCCGCGTTTGGCGTACACCAAGCAGAGGTGGATTGTGGCAAACCCAGCTCTTAACCGATAACCGACAACCGATAACCGAGAACCATTCACCACCTTCCGAGGTAAAGCCCTCGGTTTTCCATCGGTATTGATACCCTCTTGCCTTGCTGCCGTTGTGAATCAACGATCCCAAAAACCATCTCAGTGCTACGGTGCGCGAGATGAATGTTGCCTTGCGTTTCCGTATCAGTGTCAATCGCATCAACGATGTCTTCAATACAACCAACAGTGCCGCTTTTCCGTTCATAGGGTGGAAATGGTGCTTCCAAAATCTCGTTAAACTCTCCTTGCCGTTTACGGAGGTAAAAACCGAGTCCGTTATTGAGTGCCCGAACTATGCCTTCGCTACAATGTACCTCGAATTCATAAGCCGTACCGGGGATACTGATCCCGTTGATACCGTTCTGAAAACGGATAAATCCCATGACAATACCGGGATCGTTTTCAGTGCGGTTGTCCTCAAAATCAGCATCGTCAACGGCGACGTTGCCTTGTACGTATTCTATTGGAGAATCGCTTGCTAAAAAAAGAAGCATATCCGCTGCGTGTGTATATCCCCAGAGCGCAGCACCACCGCTATAAGCGATGACAGCACGTCTTTCACCAAGTTCACCGCTTTCGAGAATCTCGCGCATTTTGATGTATCCCGGCGTGTAACGCCGCTGTGTACCGAGGTTGAACTTGACGTTGTATTTTTCGCATACCGCTACCATGGCATCTGCTTCTTCCATAGAAGCACAAAGCGGTTTATCGCAATAGATGCCTTTCACACCGTTTTCTGCTGCGAATTGCGTGATGTCGGCATGGTTACCCGGACGTGTGGCGATGCTGACAATGTCCGGTTTCTCTTCAAGAATCATCTCGCGATAGTCTAAGTAGTACTTCGGGATGTCCCATTTATTGCAGACGTATTGCGCTTTCTCTTCCACTACATCGGCAGCGGCGACAATATCTGTCCGCTCAAAAGCGGTATACCCTGCGGCATGCGAATAGGGTAACGCGCCGTGTGGGGTCGCACGGACCTCTTCATCAATTGTACCGCCCATTCTGCCACAGCCAACAATGCAAACACGATATTGGGTATCCATAGGATGTTCCCCTTTTTAATTATAATCCAAGTTGCTACCTAATAGGTTTGGAACGTTTGAACATATAGGGCTTACGCAGTCTGCTCATTTGAGCATCTGACTTTATAGTTTGTGTCTCTTTGTAGCA
>CAZGAW010000136.1:0-11800 GCA_964523645.1 uncultured bacterium
CGGACCACAGATGGCGTTAGGATGGACAATCGTTGCCGGTTGGCAGTACGCTTTTGGATTGTGGTAAACATTAGCGTATTTACACAGATACCTTGCTGGTGAAGTGATGAAATTTCGCCAGCAACACAATACAGTGTGGTTCATCGGAGAACCGCACTCTCATTGGAAGGAGAATGGATCTACCTATGTCTGTCAAATATAGTATGTCTGCAGCATTAATAATTTTCATTATCACAGCGTGCCTCACGAGCGGTTGTGAAAGAATACCGACACAGGTTATTGTCACGGAAGTACCCGACGAAAAAATCGCAGTTGCCGTTATCTCTGAAAAAGACGGGAGCGGTGTAACAGGTAAAGCCACATTCGTCGAAATGGATGGAACGGTTCACGTTAAGATTGAAATCCAGAATGCGACACCAGGTTTGCACGCGACGCACCTTCATGAAGGCACCTGCGCTGACGTGGGACCCCATTGGCACCCTATGGGAGTTCCGGCAGGCAGGGTCGGTGTTCCCGTCGCCGAGGCGACCCCTGAGATGCCACCTATCGGGGTCGGCGAAATCGGCAACATTTCGGTCAGTGAAGATGGGACAGGGGTCTTAGAATTTACAACGCCGCTCTGGTCCCTTGGTGGTGAACCGAGTACCGACATCCTTGGTAAACTACTACTTATCCACGAAACAGGCGACACGTTCCAGACCCATCCGCATGCGGGCACAGCCGCGCATACGCACAATATGGCACAGATGCAGATGGAAACGGAGATGGCGATGGTGGAAACCGCACACGTCTGTACGTTGACAGTGCTTAGTCAACAGATCAATTTGGAACTCGATCACCATCTTCCCGGTCAGATGCTGGATTCGCATAGCCATGACCCGTTAGAGTTGCTGCTGAGTTGTTTTTTTACGACCCAACAACTGCTGGATCTGGAATTTTTGACTGTGATTCAGATGACGGAATCGCCGGAGTTTCAAGCACTTTTGGGGAGTAGATCGAGCGGCTTGGCTGCTTACCACGAATTTTTTCTCTCTCAAAGTGTCCCTATTGATCCCGATTTCTTCACCAATCAGTATCAAGATACCTTTCCCACTGGAGCACCTGAAGCATTTGAGCAGGAGATGCGGATGCGGTTAACACACCTCTATATTACGTCAGGGATAGATTTTGAAAATCCTGCTGATATTGTTGGCTATAACCACCTTCTCACGACTTTTCTGGATGCTCGGACGACTGCATGGGTGTTAGGCTATTTCCAAGGGGACGATACGGCGTTCGGCGCGTGGATTGTTGCGGTGCTTAAAGACGTGCAAGTGAGGGCTGGTGGCGGCGCACGCATCGGCTGCGGTGTGATTGCATTGATGCAATAAACAGTTCAAATCTCTTGAATTAAACGCCACGTTATGGTATCATGGTGGAAACCCTAAACGGAGTAAATGCATGAAAATCAAAGATATACAGACCGTCCGCATCAATGTGCCAAAGCGGGACATCAAACGCACCGAACCGCGCCGCGAACCCTGGAACGTTCACGCGGAAGTCGCGAATCCGATGTCGCGCTACCCGCAATACAAACGCCACCGTTCAAGTTGGATGCCGAAATGGGACCAGGTTTATGTCAAAGTCACCGCTGAAGACGGGACTTGGGGGATCGGTGAGACATCGTTCGGTACGCCAGTCGCTGCAATCATTGATGAACACTTCGCACCGATGCTGATCGGCGAAAACTGTTTCGCTGTTGAGAAGATTTCGGATATGATGTTCCGTATGTCTAAACCTTACGGTTCGCAAGGTTTAACGAGTTGCGCGATGAGCGGAATCGACATCGCCTTGTGGGACCTCAACGGTAAGATTAAGAACCAACCGGTCTATGAACTGCTCGGCGGCCCCGTACGTGATAAGCTCTTTGCTTATGCGACCGGTAACGATACCGATTGGCAATTAGAACTCGGGTTCAAGGCGGTGAAGTTGGCGTGTCCATACGGACCAGTGGACGGTGAATGGGGGTTCAAAGAGAACGAAAAACTGGTGGCGAAAACCAGAGATATGGTCGGCGATGACGTTGAAATTATGCTCGACTGCTACATGGCTTTCGATGTCGATTATACCATCCGCTTAGCGCAGCGACTTCGTCCGTACCGCCTCAAATGGATTGAGGAGTTTCTCATCCCAGAAGATATTGACGGTTTGGTGAAAGTCAGAGAGGCTGTCGATTGGGTGAGCCTTGCAAGCGGCGAGCACCACTACACCCGCTTCCCGTTTCAGCAGATCATCGAGAAACGCTGCTTGGACATCTTACAGCCGGATACTTTCTGGGTCGGTGGTATTACTGAATGCGTCAAGATTTGTCATCTCGCAGATGCTGCAGGACTTACGGTTATCTTCCACGGCGGTGGTCTCCGTCAATCTGGTCTCCACTTGTCTGCCGCCATGCCGAATACACCTTGGGTAGAATACTACCTCGGCACCGCACCAGGTGTCCCACTGACAGAGACGAAATTGTTTGAGGGCGAATCGCTGCCGAAAGATAGTTATATTTCCCCAAACGATGGTCCCGGACTCGGTCTACAGATTGAAGAAGAATGGCTGACACCGAGAAATCCAAGATAATATGCGCTGCTCTATACTCTTTTTCTTTTTACTCTATATCAGTGCTAACGCCTCCGCGCAGGTACTTATTGATTCTATCGTTGCCGTTGTCAACACGGAGGCTATCACACGCAGCGAACTCGAAAACGAGTTCAGAATTTCCGCTATCGTAGGCAAGCCTGCTGCTGAACCCTTGACCCTTACTCAGAAGCGTGCCGTCCTTGAAACCATCATCAACCGCAAATTTGTCTTGCAGGAATCGAAACGGATCGGCATCGTTATCGCTAAGCGAGATGATCGGATTACAGGAAAGATCACAGAGATTCGCACACGATTCGCTTCCAACACAGATTTTCAAAACGCTTTACAGCAGTATCAGTTAGAAATTGATACCTTGCATGTCTGGGGTTATGAACAACTCATTTATGACGAATACTTCCGGCGTAACTTTTTCAACGCTGTCAGCAGTGCGGAGGTCGAAAGGTTAGCCAAATTATACTACGAGAAAAATAAAACAGAATTCACTGACTCGGAACGTCAGAAAGAATATTCTGAAGTCCGCGAGGCACTTATAGAACGGATTCGACAAGCGCAAGCGGAAAAGGAATTTGCAGTGTGGTTAGATAAACAGAAAGAAGAAGGGACGTGGCATATCTTGGACGATGAACTCGCGCAAGCAGAAAACGAGCCGAGGTAACACATGTTGGATTATCAAGCCCTGAACTGGCGCGGAAATCGACACGCGCGAAGCACGGTATTTCGATCCGTTGCCGTTGGTGTATCTCTGTTTCTGTTTGTTGTATCGGTGTCAGTGGACGTTTTTCCAGCGGATATGACAGGCTATCCAGAAACGTTTCAGAAACGATTGAAAGACGCGCAGCGCGCGTTTCAAACCGAACAGTGGAGAGAAGCACTCCGTTTGTATCGCGAACTTGCCAAAGCGGCACCTGAATTACCGATCGTTTACATCGGTGAAGGCGATGCCGCCGCAAAGTTGAAAGACTATCCCGGCGCGATTACCGCCTTCCAGCGGGCTTTGGAACGCCTCGGAAATGAAAAACAGACCGACATTACGGTTGCTCGCCTGCAATCCGTTGTACAAGCCAAGCTCGCGACCGCGTATCATCGTAACAAGCAGCTGGATGCAGCCGATATGTGGTTCCAAAAAGCTGTCAAAAGTGCCGGTGAGGAAGCACCGGCGGCGTGGTATGTCGCTTTAGGGCAGATTGAAACTGAACGCGGGAACTTAGAACAGGCGCGCAGGTATTATATCGTCGCCGTGCAGCTACACCCAGACACAACCGCTGCTTATAACAACCTCGGACACGTCCTTCTCAAACTCAACCGTACCGACGAAGCCGATGCCGTATTTCGGGAGGCACTTGTGCAGGATGAAACACTTGCGAGCGCGGCGTTCGGGCGCGGCGAAGTAGCACTCAGGCGCGGGCAACTCGATGTCGCCAAACATTTTTACGAACGTGCCATCCAGCAAACACCACAAGAACCGATATTCCACAAATCACTCGCGCGGGTCTTACGCGATACAGGGAACGTTGAAAAAGCCGAAGTAGCCGAAGCGCGCTATCGCCGAACGCTTGCCGAACGTTATCTCCGTCAGGCGCATTGGTTCATCGAGCAACAGCAGCTGCAGCGTGCCTTGGAACCTCTCAAAAAGGCACTTGAAATAGATGATATGTTTATACCGGCACTGAAAGATTATGCATACCTTCAGATGCAACTCGGCGAATTCGGATCCGCTAAACAGATGTATCAGCGCGTGCTAACGATAGAGCCGACATCCCGTCAGGCACTTTTGCATCTCGGTATGATAGAAGCCAAACTCGGTTCCAGACAAGCCGCCGCAGCACACTATTTGACACTTATTAAACACGAACCGGATTATATGGATGCCTACGTGCAGCTCGCGAACTTGCACGAGAGGTCAGGCGACTTGGCAGCTGCTGAACAGGCGTTTACACTGGGGATACAGCACGAACCGAGATGGGCACCCGGGTATCTATGGCGTGGAAAAATCTACCAGAAACAGGGCGCGTCTGATATGGCAGAGACCGATTTCCGTCAGGCGATCCGACTCGCCCCGGATGTACCGTTCCCGAAAGAGGCTTTAGCATCTCTGCTCGTAGCAGAAAACAGACAACTTGCCGAGGCACGCTCCCTTGCTGAAGCCGCCGTGGCGGGTGATAAACGTCCGGTGCACCGTGCGACGCTCGCCTTCGTCTACTACCGTCTCAACCGTACTTCCGAGGCACGACGTGAAATTGAAGCCGCTTTCGCCGAATCACCCAAGCACCCTTATGTCCTAAAAATCCGCTCACAAATCCTGAAAACCGATAGATAGCGGTAAACTTCTTCAGGGCTTACGCACGCTTCTCTTTTGTAGCATAACCTGTTAGGTTGTGCCTAAAAAAACCGTGTGCATTTTTTCAAGTATCCACCTCTCAAGGGACGTGCTATGGTCAAAAGTACGTCCTTCCTACAAACGTTACTTAGACCATATTAGTTTTTTGATTATGTTTCAGTTCCCTATAGCTGATGCTTGCGTCGTTTTAACATATACAGAATGCTCTCCGTCTTCGAGTGCTAAGCCACCCCACCTCTGTGCATCCTCTGCCACGTGTCGTCAATCTGTTCAAGAAGCTACTCGTGGTTCCAAGAAACCGCTGCGAGATAGCGTAAATTCTTTGTCGAGTTCATATTCGCAAGACCGAGCGCGATCTGTAGTCCGCTTGACATCGCATATTGTATGCCTGTATTCATCAATTCACCATTGATTTCAAAGTTTATTGTGATGTCGCCCCGCGCAAAAGCCGGTTGAAATCTTCTGCTCAGCCCAACGAACACCCCGTTTTCACCCGTAGCGACCCCCAAATGCACACAATATAGGTGGCGAAACGTTTTACTCATCGCCAGAAACGTTGAAGGGTCCGGATTCGGTTCATAATCGCCCAGATAGTATATGCCCTGTTCAACGGTGTAGCCAGCCTCAATCGGAACTGAAACTCTCCTGTTGTCGCTGAGGTTTTCAACACCTATCGCCACAGATGGAAACATCTCGGATTCCTGCTCTTTTAAGAGTTGGAGTTTTAGGTGTGCAGAACGCACAGCATCAGGACCGCTTCCTGATGTATTCGATAGATACCGAAGTCCAACTTCAACCTTATCGAACACCCCGAAATTGAAACGAAACGCCACAGCATTAAGTTCGTAGCGCTGCGCCCAAGAGCCCCAGCGCGGGTAGCTGATAAAAATACCTGTGCCAAATGTTCCATGGCTCAGGATGTTGCCCGTCGGAATGTCCACCACCCCGCTCTCCGTAAACATCTCACTCCTAACAGGATGAGACGCTGCAGAAACGAGCAGCACACAGAGCATCAGGTGTTTTAGCAGACCTAAAAAACAAACAAATCTTTTGATGATGATACAAAGCATCCATCTTGCTATTTTCACTGAGTGTTCTCCTTTCTAATCGTGTGTAACATGCGTATACCGACGCGTGAGAACGATTGTCTGCTTCGGACTTGAGAGTGTCAGTTGATCGTTTTCTATTTGCCACGTGTATTGGGTGTCATCATCGAATACAAGCAGCGTATCCTTTTGAAGTTCTTTTTCTATTGCCGTAGCGAAATCCGATTCGAGTGCTTCGAGTGTTGTGCCCCCTTCTGTTTTCTCTTGCCATGCGGCTTCAGGCTCAAGTATGACCCTTACATCCCACGCTGTGCTTGCTTTCGTCATTGTCAATATATTGCCTCGCGTCTTGTAACGCCCAACGGTTGTGTAACCAATTTCTACTATCATAGGGGCTTCGTGGTTTCTCGGACTATTGTAGGTGTGGAAACCAAAGCCGTGTCTGAACCAACCTGTATCACTGAACTGAAGCGAGTGGACATGAGTCCCCTTTTCTCTGTAGTTGCCAAAGGTTTTTTTTATATTTTTTGTTAATTCGCCATTGATGTATACAATCTCCCACCAGTAGTCGTACGTCCCATACGGGTGTAACTCGAACTCATGCGTGGAGACCAGCTCCGGCGGTGGATATTCACCACAGCCTACAATGACGGCAGAAAGCGTGAGGATACAAAGCATCCATCTTGCTATTTTCACGGGGTGTTCTCCTTGATCTCGAAAAAACTCTCAAATGGCTGACGCATCTTTTACGCTCTATGGATTAGTCCGTATACAGCCGTGTGAGTAAATACGCGCCGATCGGTCAACCAACGAGACAGCCTCCCAACGCCCAATTAAACTGAAGTTTTTTTGTTTTCACCTGATAGGCATCATAATAGAAGGCAACATATTCTGGGGATTTGCCAAGAACGCGTGCCGTCGGCATGAACGGCTGGTGGCACTGCGAAAAAATAGGACGGATTAAAGGGAAAAAACAACCAGCAGTAAACCACATCGTCGGATTGAGATGTGCCGCTGCGTCTTTTTCAGCATCGTGGACGGCTTGCTCCGCAATAGACATCAGTTGAGTCGGTGTAATATCTGAGTCCTCGATCTCAACAATCTCATAGCGTTTTGTTTCGATAACGTCGTCGTGTTTCGGGCGACCATTGCCCTCTACAGGGATCCGTTCATTTTCTTGGCAAACCCCGAACGGCTGTATTCCAAAGATGAAAGCAATGATGAGAACCCCGAATAAGATGGAATAGAAACTTATTTTCACGTGCTTTACCCCTTTCGTCTGCTAATTGAGTTTTTGGTAGACATCTCCGGTAGAAGTCGTTGTCCAGAACAGGACGAATAATTCACCGTCCCATGTATAAGTGCTAACAATCGGTTCCGTGCTGCCATCAGAAAACCAATAGATCGTTCCTTTTCTCTCATCAAAGGGTTCAATGAGTTTATAGGCACCGAAGAAAAAAGGTGTTGTTGTGCTCGTATTCCCTCGTAAATGTTGCGGTTGTCAGGCGCATGGATCCGAAATCTTCCGTCGTTTTACCGTCGGCTTGGGTTCGGACGAGTTCATAGACACCACTGAGCGATTCAGCGACCCTATATGATTTTGAAAAGACGATAATTGCGGCAGATTTTGAGACCGTCTCCTCGCCGTGATCCCTGACAGACACGGTAACCGTAACCGTCTCATCCGGCGCGATTTCTGAATTCGGGAGGTCAGGTGCCGTCCACTGAACCGCTGCGATTTCCGCCTCAGATAATATGCCAGCCGAGACCTCCCAGGTGTACGTGAGATCGTCATTCTCAGGATCCGAAACCCCGACTTTCAGTTCAACACTTTCACCATAGCGAACCGCTTTCGGAACCGTAAACGTATGGATTTCAGGCGGATCGTTGATCAGTCTTTCATACTCATCACAACTCTGGAAAATCAACAACGCACAGGTTAACACGAAAATCAGAGTCACACGCGTGGCGATACGGGAGAATATTTTCAAAACATCTCTCCTTATATTCAAACGATTCTGGTATTCTCATCAAAAATCTGGTTTTTGTAAAAATCAAGACCCTCTTGATTCGGTTGTGTTTACATTTAACAGTTCATTGCGAGGGGCTTCGGTACCCCTCCAAGTTTTTAAAATCACAGCAAACACACATACCGAGAAGCACAATCGCGAAGGGCAAGCCGGTTGCGAGCACCGCGGCTTGTAGCGAGGCGAGTCCACCGCCAAGTAGGCGTGCTATCGCTACGAGTCCTTAATTATAGTAAAGTTTAGAATTAATTGGGCACTCTCAAACAGTCTGAATGCCCATTAAGGGCATTCAGACTGGAAACCCAAACTAAAAGTTTATGCTACGAATCTGTCTCTTTATTTTTCGGTTTCACTATAATTTCCTCAACAGGTTCGGGTTCGTATTCTTCAAACAGAGGGTTCAAGGATTCCTCTATTGTTGGCAGCGCCGGTTCTTCAGCTATAAGTTCTGTTGTTTCCTCCGTCATCGGCATTACAAGGGCATTATCTATCTGTTCTGTTCTATCGCATGAGACAAAGGCAAAACAACACATCAAAGCAATTATCGCTATCTGAACGCTTGATTTTCGCATTTTTGCTCCTTATCGACTTTTCAAAGCTCCCCAAATGGTTGCGACTTTATCGGCTGGATCGACGGGCATTGCCTCAAAAAACGCGTCAAGCCCACTTGACAGGATGCCTCTAATTTCATAGACGCTCAGCCCGATCTCAAGAAACATCAGATCATCTACAAAAACACTCTCTTGTGAGCTGTCGTCAAATACAGAGACAGTGATACGCGTCTTGGCTGAAATGAAACTGATAGGATCGACGTATCTTCTATCTACGATTTTACCATCCATAAAGAGCGTGTAAGTGTCCCGAAATCTTGAGAAGGCAACATGATGCCATTTGAAGTCTGCAACATCTACATCTGTTGAACGTAAATAGGCAGTGTTGGCAGGTGTTATTTCGTTGGCTGCTGCTTCAAGGTGACCTTGAAGATGGTCCCTACCAGCAGCGATGCCGGCAGACCCGACCGGTATTTCAGAGTATCCCACCGCGTCATAGCCATCCAGGCTAATGAAGATACCACTCTGGGGTTTTACCCCAATCCACGCGACCATAGAGAAATCAGATGTTATGGCAAGATATAAGTCCTTGCTTGCTGAAAACCACCCATCATTTGTAAGTTTCAGAACATTGCCTCTATTGGTTTTGACAATATCTGCGTCTCCATATAACCCGCCATGAATTTCACGCGGACCGCTATCTAAAGTATCTTCAAATTTGTAGATCGCGATGACCTCATTGTATTTCCCGGACTGATCAAGACCGGCAGTTGCGATGCCTGCTATACAAGTGATTAAGATCACAGCGAATACGGAATATCTCATTTTTCTCCTTCTTTTCGTAAAAGCAGATTGTTTTTTCTCCTCACATAAACTGCAAAGCAAGGTTTCTTTAAAAGGGAAAGAATAACACAGACACCGGCGATAAAAGAAAGTAACTGCTGCTGATATTTCTCCGAAAATTGTTTGTGTCAATGTTTATAGGTGTTGTTGTGTGTTTCGTTCATGAAAATGCGCGCTGATGATAGACAACATCTACCTTTCACCGGACAATACCTTCGCCAAAAGTGATTGACTAAATAGGGTAAATATTCTAAAGTTATAGGTGAAAATACTAAACTTGAAAGGATGTTTACCCATATCAGAGATTGTATCATTATTTACTATTTTCAGTCCACATTTATCAGCGGCGACACTCCGGCAACTCTCTGAGATCGTCTTCGCAGTGCTTGCGATGACCGGAAGTCTGACGATGCGAAATATCTCAAAATCCAAAACTTATAGGTAGAAAGTCGTCATCTTCGAAAAAATCCAACGTTATGGTACAGTCGGTACAGTAATCTCACCATCCCTGAGGGAACCTGATAATGCGGAAATTTTGTCGGCAAGTTCATCAGGAAACATGGAATTTGTTAGCCACACACCTACAGGTCGGGTGTTGGCACCATAACCGGATGGGCGAACGCCTGGCCTCAGATCCCCAGTTAGGATGAATTCCTTGACAACAGCGTAGGTGTCCGAATCGATAGCTACGCGTAGGACTGCCAAGATAATATCGGGGGCCATATCGGTAATATCGATGTAATTCCATATCACATATCTACCTTCGGCGCGTTTCGCTGCCTCAATGACCCCGAATCCAGATTGGTCTGCCATCGTGTAGATGACATCAACCCCGAGTCCGTATTGGGTCAAGGCGAGTGTTTATGCGACCTCGGGTTGGTAAAAACCTTGCTCATTGTCAGCGACATAGCTGCTGATAATTTCTGCGTCTGGATTGACAGCTTTGACCCCCGCGATGTATCCTGCTTCACATTCGTGTAAGAACGGGACATTCGCCCCACCGAGGTACCCGACTTTTCCTGTTTGCGTTTTTAACCCAGCAGCCGCTCCTAGTAGAAACGTACCTTCGTTTACTCTGTACGTAAAAGAAGCGACATTGGGCAGATCGACCGCAGCGTCAAAAATAACGAACATCACTTCTGGAAAATCTGGTGCCACGCGTGAAACGGGGTCCGCCATCTGATAACCGGAAGTAAGAACCAAATCTGAGCTTTCCGCAGCAGCTTGTAGCTGCATGTCCCAAGTGTCAGCGTTGCTTACTATTTCGGTTACCTCGATCCTCTTGGCACCAAAGTTCCTTTTAAGCTCTTCTGCTCCGACGATCCTCTCGCCAACGAAGTTCCCTTTAACCTCTTCTGCTCCCTTATGAAATAGATCACAGTAAGAAGAATCGCCGCGGCAGTCGCCGGGATAGACAAAAGTGACTCGAACTGGCGGTACTTCCACCGCTTCTGGTTGATCAGGTGGGTGCATTGTCTGGATTCTCTCACACCCACAGATAGAAAGTAAAAGAATCAACATGCCTAAAAAGGCTACGTTTTTCGATACGTTCAGATATTTCATTCTTGGAGAACTCCCTGCTCGCAAACCGAGTGAATGCGCAGTTTCTGATGAAGTTTCGCAAACCTGTTCGGCAGATGCCCCCGTTTCAGAGTTTTTTTTTCATGATGGCATAGAACGTCCGATTCAGCGTCCAAAAGACGTAGAGACACAACAGGCCCATTACAGTGGTAAAAAGAAGCGACATACCGTTAAGAACAATGTCCTCACAAATGCTGAGAGTAAAGTTGTGTTTCTGACTCCGACGTGTGAAGGGCGCATTCATGACAAGCGTGTTGCCGACAGTGCAGGCTATGCGCCGCCTCCCGGGAGTGTTTTGTATCAAGATACAGGTTTCCAAGGTTTTAGCGTCCGCGATGTGAAGATCATTCAACCGAAAAAGAAACCGAAAGGTCAAGAGTTGATGCCTGAAGAGAAAGCCGAGAATCGCAAGATTTCGTCAATACGCGTCCGCGTTGAACATGCGATTTCGGGTATCAAAAGGTTTCGCATCGTCAAAGATACGTTGCGAAACACTAAGAAAGGATTCGCGGATCTCGTCATGGAAACCTGCTGTGGCTTACACAACTTTAGATTAAACTTCAGACCTTGGGTGTATCCTACACCTCAAGATTAAATTAAGAGAGTTTTCGCTTTAATAATGATTTTGCTACATTTCCAAAACGCGAGTCCCCGATAGCCTAAGTTTGCAATCTCAAAATGCTATATATCATTACCTAGCCGAAAACCCTCTAAATTAATATAATGTCTAATGTCTATTATGAAAGGATACCCTTTTTTCTGCTTATTGTCATCTTAATTCTT
>CAZGAW010000137.1:0-10708 GCA_964523645.1 uncultured bacterium
CTTAACTCGGTTATCCTTGAAGCGAGATATACTGCGCTAACGAATACCTTCACAGCAGAAGAGGAGCGCGATTTTATCAAAGGATTGTGTCCACGGAGTGCGATGTTTGTCGCTGAGGTAGGCAATCAGATTGTCGGTATCCAAGTTATTGAACCGGACGGTTTGGCACGTGATACCGATTCAATGCAACATGTTGCAACAATTGGGACGTGGATAGATGCGAATTTTCGTGGGCATCAGATTGGACGGTCGCTTGCTGAAGCATCTTTTACGTTTGCCAAGACGGAAAACTTTGAGAAGGTCTCTATTCAGGTATTAGCAGACAATACGCGGGCACTCCGATTTTACGGCAATCTCGGTTTTGAGCAGATTGGTGTCGCCAAAAAACATGTGAAATTTGAGGATAGATTCTGTGATGTGTTCTATTTAGAAAAATTCCTAACAGATGGCTCCTAAACGTGGTGTGACCCTTTCATCATTGGACTCACCTTTTTGATTCCGCTCGGTTTGCTCTTTTCCTGCTGGTTCTTCTATTTTATATGGAAGCTGCAATACATTCTCGGAAGTCTGATGGGATTGTGGCTATTTTGGCGCAGACTAATAGTCTACGCCACGAAATTTCTGATTTTTCTTGACAAAAATAGGGACTTAATTTATTGTTTAGTGAAACTAAGTTGCGACAAATAATTAAATCCATGAATATCCTTTTTAGTGTTCTGGTCTGTGGTAGGGTAGAAACACCATAAAAAAGTACTCATGGATTTACAAGCAAAACTCCTAAGTGCTTATATCTGTTCAGATAGCAGTTTGGGTTATCGAAAATGTAACCGCGTCAATTTTCAACGGGACATTCCTGTTTCGCTTTCATTTATTTAGACGCATCTATTCGGAAAAGGTTCGCTTTTTATCAAAATTTTGCTAAGATGTATCACTCTTGATTTTTCTTGATGGGTTTGTGTAGGAATCTCTTATGTTTTGGAACACTAACCGCTGTAAAGAGAGGTCCTAATAACGGGTGCTTCTTATAGGAGGATATTCTCAATGAAAACTGTTCTTATATTCAAACTTTTGATGTTAGGATTGATTTTGATGGGACCGGTATTGGTAGTCAATGCCCAAGGGGTCAGTGAGAAAGACCTTATTATCTACTACAGTTTCAACAAAGACACAATCAAAGGGGATGATGTGATTGATGTATCTGGGAACGGAAACGACGGACTCATCAAAGGCAATAACATCGACTCAGTGAAAGGCAAAGTCGCTGAAGGTCTGGAGTTTCCCGGTGTCGCGACAGATTACATTTCAGTGCAGGAGCACATGTACGAGGACCCGTTTCCGGAAATTACGAAAACTGCGTGGGTGAAAGCCCCCGGAAGAGGGATGATTGCCTCATGGGATCGGAGCGAATTCTTCCGGTTTGCTGTAGGTGATGATGTCGGTGCGAATATTGGAACGACTTTTCTTGCGTTTGATCATTGTTGTCCGATACACGATTGGTTTGGCGAGACAGAGGTTGGGGACGATGAGTGGTATCACGTTGTCGCATGGTTTGATGGAGATGAGAAACGCACCTATATTGATGGCGAATTGGATGGAAGTATAGCTGCTACAACTAAGGTTATCGGTGCAGGACTACCGCGCTTCGGATTCATCGGCATCGGTTCAGAAGCCGCAGCGTTTGATGCAGCGACAGGACCAACTTGGGCATTTAACGGCATTATGGACGAGTTTTTGCTGTTCCATCGGGCACTCTCTGAAAAAGAGATTGAACACCTTGCCAAAGGAACTACAAACCCTTTTGAAATTGACCCGAACGGTAAATTGAGTACCACTTGGGCAGACATAAAAGACATTCGATAGAAAATCAAACGGGCGGTGCGTTGGCACCGCCCATTTTTTTTGCATTCCGTGCATATCGACTTTATGCCTCAGATGCCGCTACGGCCTCCTGAATTCCGGGCCATTCTCTCCAGATATCGGTGTAAGCATCATAACCGTTCTGCTCACAATCAACGTGGCGAAGCCTAAAGATTGCAGCGTAACGGATATCAGCGGCTGCATTGGGTGCTGCGGAGTGAACAATTTGATGATGTGTTAGGACGACATCTCCTGCCTTACCGATGATCTGCTTCGGTCCTTCTGGGAGTTCCGGTCTCGGCATTCCGTTTGCCAATATCTCATGGCCTTCCTTCTTAAAATAGTCAGCGAAAAAACTGTGAGATTTCGGCCAGACGGTGAAGTTTCCACTATAAGGCTCCGGCACATCTGCGAGATAGATAACAGCAAGTGCGGTAAACCCACGTCGATAGACCCCTTTCGCCATACCATTTTTCCCGCTTCCGAGTCCATCAAGATGTCCACCCGGTTCGTTTGGATCTGTACGTAAGGGTCCCGGAAACCGGAGTGCTACCTGCCCCGAACCCGGTATCTGGACGTTCCCTTCACCCATCAACGATTCTGCGATTTGACGAACGGGTGTTTTACTAAAGAGATCGACGATTTCGGGTGCGTTGCGAATCTCGTTGCAGTAGGATTGCGCTCGGAACCGCTCCAAGTCGTCCTGGTGCATGCCAACCGCACCAATGGAGTGATTGATTGCCTGTCGTGCTGCATCTACCATTAGCCGCGGCACAACGCCTGGGATGGATATATAACCGTTTTCATAGAAAACTAACTTCTGCTTACGCGTCAGCATATTTTGAGTGCCTCCGTGATTTTAGGTTGCGGAGTTCTTGGTATAGATACAGAAATCTGCCTTAAAAGATGTTACGTTTTAGACACGAACCGACCCGAAAAGTTTAACGGAATCTATCTTAATGCGTAAGCGCATAGATGACTGCATTGATACCCATTTTGAGTGCCATATCCGAGTATTCACGTGGATAGAAAGCCTCCGCGGCGTGTTCCCATGCGTCTCCGAGATCCGTATTGAAGTTAATCATCATCATCAGGCGGCCTCTGTCGTCATAGACCCCACGACAATATGCAGGATAGCCGTCGAATCGCTCATAGGTGCGTCCACTGAAAAACGAACGGAGTCCGGGTATCTGGATGAGTTCATCAATTTTAAAGAAGCATCGGAAAATGGGGTGCGATATAGGGATGTCCACGGGTTCTCGTTTCGGGAAAATCTTTTTAAATTCAGTGTAAAACCGCCGCCATTCACGCTGTCCATGAAAATCGTCAATGAAAATAAACCCGCCGCGTAGGAGGTACTCACGCAGGTTTGCCGCCTCGTTCTGACTGAGCCTCAGACTGCCGACCTCCAGCATATAAGCGAACGGATAATCAAACAATTCCACTGCACCCACGTCGATAATCTTTTCACGGGGTGCAGCGTTAATATTTGTCTGTTTACGGAGTTGCCAGATGAAATTCCGGTCGGAGGCGGGCCAATCCACACGCCAACTGCTCCGTCTTGTCAGTTGTCCGCCATATCTTAATCGGACAAAGGTGAAGAGGTCGCTATCTCCCTCTGAATTCAACAACGGAATCGACGTGAATATCAGAACGAAAATAGCTATTAACTGAAGGGTACGCATGTTGGTTCTATGAAGATACAATTAAGAAATTTGGCTTTTGAGAGATTGGTTATCAAAATCGCAAGCACTTTTGGGTTGAACCCGTCTACTCTTTGCTGACGGCTGATAGCCGACGGCTGACCGCTAAAAATTATGATACCAAGCCGTTGTAACTTGAATACCCTTGCCGGACTCAAGGGGTTTGGCAATGTTAACTCTGAAAACGAAGTCGTCTCTTCCAGAACTCAAACCGTTAATGTTAACAACCGTAACAGAATTTGCCCTCGCAAACTGTAAACCTATGCCGATACTTCCTTTCGGCGCAAAGGTATACGTACCATCGGATACATTCCAGACTTGACCTTCGTCAAGGAAGACAACGGCAAACAGGTCTTTGGCAACGTTCCAGCTGAATAGATTGGACAAACGATAGTGATATTCAACGTTAAGCAGAAAGCCTCGGTCCCCCGTAAATGCGTAAGGAGAAGCCGTATGTCCACTTTCATAAGTTATTATACCATCAGATCCGTTTTCTTGTCTATGCCAAGGATACCCTCTGAGGCCGCCCATCCCACCAATCACAAATTGACGTTGGATTGGAAGTGTCGCGTTGGAAAATCCGAAGAGCAACCGGGTACGGATTTGGTTATATCCAAGCGGGAAGGCATACCGAAAGTGTAATTGCATACGTGTGAAATCGAAATCAGAACCGACAGCCGAATTGCTGTGTTCAACGAATAGCGTATTGTGCCAGCCGAGGGTATTTTGCCGATTATGAAAATCGTATTGGAAGCTGATACCTCGCATACGTCCGGGGGTTATGGGTGGGTTTTCTCTGACACTGAGGCTTGATGTTAAGTTAGCGATAAACCAATCTGTGCTTTTCTGTAGACTGGCGTGTGATTCCGTAACCATTGCCAATCTGAACCAGTGGTTCGGCATGCTCGGTGCCCATTGCAACGCGATCTCAGCCCCTTGTCGTAGATAGTAGTTCTGAAAGTCGGGAACACCAATCACGCGTTGAAAGATACTGACCCCGTTGTTGTAATCGAGAAAATGCTCAGGTGCAACGACATCTGTCAGTCGGTGGACTTGTGCTGTGAGTCCGAGGTTCCAGACGTAAGGTGTTCCCCAATTCGCAGTGCCGCCGAGACGATAATGGTAATCTGGATTTCCATAGGCATAACTCAGTTTCCCAAAGAGTTTCGAGGCCTGGTCGCTCTCTGAACCTCTGATATTCCACATCCACAAGGGTCCAATGTCTTTGCGTTTTCCGACTTCAAAACCCGTCTCGACTTCCCAGCCCGTTACCCTGTTAAACCCAAGACGTACCCTTGGATTGAGACCGAGATATACACCGGTAGCGATCAGTTTTTCATCAACGGTAATGGTGGCGATGTACTTTGAATCTTCCTCAGTAACCTGCAGACGGACCTCCTCAAAATAGGGCATTACCTTAAACAGAGACTGGAGTGCCTCTTCGAGGTCTTCAGAGCCGTTTTCAAGGGTCTGTCGAATGCGTGTTTCTGAAACCTTCTGATTCCCTTGAATGCGGACTTCATGAATTGGGGCATCAGCAGCCAGAAAACGGGTCGGCACCGCCGCAGTATCTGTGTTTTGTAGAAAGGTTTTGTCGGACAGTGATCTCTGGATTTGGTCGCCACGAGATCCAGAAATCGTTAGAGATTCCAAGACAGAGATTGTCCGCGTCACAGGCAAAGCTCCGATGGTAAATATCGCAACGCTTTCAGCATCCACTTCTTCAACACGTAAAGACACTTTTCTGGAACTATTCAGGAGCACCTTGGCAAGAATCGGCATGACCGCTGCGATGTCCCCAGAACCGCCTTCAAGCACCTTCATAATAGTAGCACTCTCAATTTCGTCAACACCTTTAAGCTGAATATCATGAATTTGCGCGCCCCCAAAATTCCAGTTCCAAGACTTTTCAGGCTCCGGCATTTTCGGTAGAGACGGCGTTTTGTCTTCACCGACATCGGTCTCAACAGACAGTTCTGGTGTTAATTGCGTTGTCTCAGGTTGTTGCGGGGGCGCGAGTTTGAGATCGCGAGGTTTGAGTGATGCCAGTTCAGGGATTTCAATACCGAGTTGATTGAGATTGAGCAGGAGTTCGCCAAACTGCTTTTTCGGGATTTCACCGACGATGTTTATTACATACACATCGTCGTCACTTCTAACGAGGACGAAAATGCCACGAATAATCCCACTTTCTTGCAGAACATAGAGATACAGATTATCGCTCTCAACATCATCTTGAAAACTTTGTCCTAACGCGTTCCACCCTCGGTTTTTTAGCGTTTCGTCGTAATATTGAACCAACGCTTTAAAGTTGACAGACCGACTTCGGTAGTTACGGAGACGCAAGTTATCGACTGTACGAAATAACGGAGCGATAGGTGAGTTAGGGTCTTCCAACACGAGGGTGATGACGCGTTTGTCTAAATCAAACTGAAATTCAGATGATGGGACATTTGGCGCGTCAAAAATGACAGTACCGCTGTTTGGCTGTGAATGTCCGATAGAAGCAACGATAAACAGAAGTAGTATTAATATTTTTGTAATGGCATATCGCATTTACTGTGCACCGGTATTTTCAATGTTTTTCAGGCGTTGCTGTAGCTTTTGCAGTGCCTTTGGAATGCGAGGTTTGCCCGGCGGATATATCATCTCGGGTGGGACAATTGTCCCGGGTATACCTGATTCCCAGTTCCAATGCCGCGAGGGGGTCGTTACCGAGATTCGATAAGTCGTTCCAGAAGAAGGTTTGGCTGGAGGCTGGTAGGTCCACTGTAGCGCGATGGCGTATCGCGGGCCCTGGAAATAGTGAATTTCAACAGGGTGCATGCCTGCTTCGAGTGTTATTTCTCCCTTTTTGCCCGTTGCTATGTGGATTCCATCGTTATCTATAACCAGGGTCCCGTTGATATAAAGCCTTGACCCATCGTCCGACAAAAGTCCGAAGATATAATTCCCGGGCGTATCAACTGCCAATTCACCGCGAAAACGGATTGCAAAATCCTCAAGGACAGATTGCATTTCTGGTGTCGGAAATCCTTGGGTATATTCCCGTTCAGAAATATCAAGATTTGGCGTGACAAAGGTGTAAATGGGTGTCAACTGATCGAAATCAGGCATCTGCTGGATCACACCCCCCGGTACGTAAACCTGTCCAATTAACCCGTGTCCAGGCATTACGTCTGTCCCGAAGATACCGAGTCCGGCATCTATACCGTCAAGCACGCCAAGTCCGGCATCTGCTGCCCCTGTTCCGTGCGCGAAGCGTTCTCCAATATCGTTTCCATTCCCTTGTCCGCTTCCGGGTCTACCGACACCGCTACCTCGCTGTCCATCAACGACAACAGGACCTGCCAGTGTTCCGTCTTCGCCAAAGCTCGCATTCGACACAGGACTGGGAGCATCTGTCTGCGGAACATCGGCATGTGTGACGACATCAGGGGTTACATCGGCATGAAGGGGTGCCTTCGGCACGCTCACCTCTGGCGCATACGTCGGCGAAGCAGGGGACGCGTCAGACGCTTCCGTTTCGCTCGCTTGCGGTATTAAAGGCGTATGTATCGGCAAAATCCGCTTCCTGATCTGTTTCTCGGGTTCTGGTTTTAGGATCTCGACTGAGATGTGCTCTTTCTCTGCATCAAAATGATTTATGAGAAAGGGAGAGACTGCTAATACGGCCGCGATATGGATACCCAGGGATATTATCAAAGCATGATTTGTACGTTTCGGCATTCAGCTTTCCTCGAATATGTAGGATCGCGTGGTTATATAGTAGGATTGAAGGGTACGCCTCTTAACGTTACTACAAATGCCGCTGTGAAAAGTTGCATATTTTCAGCATTCTCGCGTTGGCTAAAAAAACTAAAAACTGTAGAAGAACATGAAATTGTATTGAACCCCTTGTTCAGCATCTAAGGCTTTTGCAACGTTGAACCGGAAAATATCAACGTCAGCCTCAAACTGTAAGCCGATACCGACACTCCCTTTTGGATCAAAACGCTGCTGATTTTCAGAAACATTCCAGACTTGACCTTCATCAAGGACAAGGGCAGCCGAAAGACTTTGGTTCCCGAAGCTAAACAGGTGATAGAGAAATTCTACATTGAAAAGGAGTCCGGCATCTCCGGTAAAGGCATAAAGCGGATAGCCGTTAAGCGTCCCAATACCACCCATCACAAATTGCCGCTGAATCGGGAGCGGTGCTGTCGCGGAACCGACGACTGCTCTCGCTCGGATTTGATGGTCTCCAATTGGATAGGCATACCGGAGATGCGCTTGAAAACGCGTCCAATCGAAATCGGAACCGAACACCGGATTGCTATGCTCAATGAAAAAAGTATGGTGCGAACCGAGATAATCGTTGCGGGTATCAAAATCGTATCTGAACATCGCACTCCTCATTTGACCGGGAGTTATTATCGGATTTCCCCGCGTCTCTGACTTTGATCCCCAGTTGAAGATGTGCCAATCTGTGTTTTTTTCTAAACTCTCATGCGACTCAGTAAGTAAAATCAACTTAAACGAATGATTGAGTCGCAGAAACTGGAGTGGACGCATTGGGAAAACCGCTTTCCATTCTAATTCGACTTTAGCGCCTTGCCTTAAGTAGTAATCCTGATGATCCGGCACGCCGAAAATTCGGAGAAGTAACGTCGCTGTATCGTCATAGTGAGAAAAAAGATCGGGCGCGATGATGCTCGTCCCACGCTGGAATTGCGCAGTTAACCCGAGGTGCCACGAATACGGTTCTTCCCAAACGGCTCTGCCACCAAACCGGTAATAGGGTTGTTTGTCGCTAAATCCGTAACCAATCCGTCCAAAGACTTTCGAGTTATCCGCTTTATTGGGTTCAGGCGGGAAACTGAATCTAAAAGATGAAGTGTGTGCTCTCTGTACCCGAAAACCGGATTCGAGGTGTGCGCCCAGTTCCCATCCCGTAACACGATTGAATCCAAGTTGCGGCGTTCCGTCCACATAAAATTGCGAGGCTGGCGGCTTCTCAATTACGGTAATTATCGCCGTCCGTTGCGAATCTACCTCTTCAATCAAGAGTCCGACCTTTTCAACAGTTGACACTGCTTCAGGGAGTGTACCAACGACTGCCTCAATCTCTGTGGGTCCTTTTTCAAGTGCCACCCGAACCGTGTTAGCCTCGGTGTACTGGCTCCCTCGAATTACGATCTCATGGATTGGGTCTCCGTCCCGTGTCTGAAACAACTTTGTAAGTGTAGTCGGCTGCGTTTCATCTAACATGCGGCCTGCACTAATCTTAATCGTTCTTTCTGCTGGCAGCACAATGAACCTCGGTGTGTCAACGGAGCTGTTAGTTAACGAGAGCCCCTCCAGTAACTCGGTGATGTCCTCGGATCCATTTTTCAATCCCTCGCTGACCGTAGCAACCTGTTTTGCTTCGCTTGCCCGAATTTGAATGCGCTCAATGGGGTGTCCGCGGTACGTCCAATGTCCGTGATGATTCTCCATATAGGAAGCAGAAAAAAAGGCACTGTCGGTTTTGTTGGTAACTGCCGAATCTTTACTGATCCGAAACAACGTTGGCAGCGATAGCCCTTTTGATGTCCCCTCAAATTTCGGGAGTGAGAGTTCGCCAACCGATGCTAACTTAGGAATACCAATGCCGAGTTCTTCAAGGCTTGTCAAAAGTTTCCGCACCTGTTTTGGCGGAATATTGCCAACGATGTTTAGAAGATACACATCTCCGTCGCCCCGGACAACCGCAAAGATACCCCAAACTGTGCTCCCGACCTGTTGACTTTCGACAGGCGTAGATTTCAAGATATAGAGTTGCATCGTGCTATCTTCATGCGAGTTGTGCCAGTTTTCTGCCTTCAAGTTTTTAGTGTAATACTGAACGAGTTTGTCAAAAATATCCGCTTCATCATCGTAAATATGGATATAAATGCTTTCTACGGTGTTGAAGGGAAAGGTCGTGACGGCAAGTGAGATCAGTTCACGCGTGAAATGGAATTGGAATTTGGGATTTGGTACATCCGGACAATCGAAAGGGATTGTGCCATTCGACAGGGCAGCAGATGTCAAAAAGGTGAAAATTAGTAGGAACAGGCATAAGACAAAAACGCTGCTTTTCACGTGGGGACCCCTATTGCCTTGGTGGGAACAATTGACTCTTACCATTTTCTGGCAAAGCGTATTTTAACAGATGACGGGTTTTTTGTCAAAAGCGTCACGAACCAACAGTTTGATATTGGAAGCACCGATTTTATTCTTGTTTGAGTTGTCCCCAGAGCGTTGTTAGCTTTGCAGTCGGTTCAACGGCAAGGGTTATGGGTTCATCGCCCTCATAAATTACCAAATCGTCTATATAACCGCGGGCATCCATTGCCCACGCGAAAATAAGAAACCACCTCGGTTGGGGGGCGGTCGCAGGGTCCTGAAAATCAAGATTTCTTTTTGGGCGCGAAGCCAAAGCCGCTTCCCTGCTGTTCCCCGTGTAGAAATCAAACACATCTTCCCTAAAATTGGCAACAATCCGAACATAATGCCATTTATTGGCTGGATAGGCGATAATTTCGCGCCACGGATTTCCACGATGGACATGGTAACGGATATCACCGTCATACCATTCAATATAGGGACCTCCAGCATTATTGTCAAATGATCTTTCAGCAGCATGCATACTGACAGCAAAAGATTGTTCACCTTTCTCAACATAGACCCAGAACTCAAGCGAGACGATAGATTCATTGGTTTCCAAACCGTGCCCGGATATATGGAGTTGGTCCCGTGGCTGAAAGAAAATTTTAAGTGATTTTTTGCCATTTTTAACAATCTTCGTAGACGGTTGAAATGGACTCTCCTCCTGGGGCTGTGCATGGTTCTCGAAACCTGTTTCCATGAGTATTTTCTGCGCTGGCACGCTCTGCGCACAAATGAAACTAAAAATAACAACGATAACAACGATAAAGCGCGGTTTCTTTACGCAGAAACTTCGCTTGCTGGCATTACCCTTCGCCTTGGGATCAATTTTCATAGACTGCATATATTTCCTCTGTAGCGCGAACTGTTCGTTCACGCAATGGATGGCACAAACTAATAGTTTGTGCTACAAGCTCCACCATCAAACTCCTGCTATGTAGATTATAACGGGTTTTTAGGGAATCGCGTTGACATTA
>CAZGAW010000138.1:0-5021 GCA_964523645.1 uncultured bacterium
GCGTTTAAATCGCTGCCTACTTTAACGGATCATCGCCGTTTTTTAGGCTGGTTGCATGTGATAGCGAAGCGTCAGTGTATTGAATGGTTACGGCGAAAACCGATGACGATGCAGTCCTTAGATGCAATGCCGAGAACCGAGTTAGAAACGGTATTCTATACGCAATATCTCGAAAATGAACAGACACAAGCGTCAAGAGATGGACTGCGTGAAGTCGTGGAACGCCTCCTTCAGAAACTACCGGAGACAGAACGTTCGGTGATGGTCCTGCACTATTTCAACGGCTTAACCTGCGAAGAAGTGGGTGAACGTTTAGATGTATCCTTGAACACAGTGAAAAGTCGGCTCTATCGCGCGCGGAAGCGACTGGAACAGGAGGAGCCGATGCTGCGAGAAAACTTGAGTCCAAATTTATTGAAAAGTGAACCGCGATACATCAGTATTCAAGCGACCGCAGCAACAGAAATCGGAGAACACTTGGCAGAAGGTGGTTTTGAACTCAGACAAACCGATAAGGTTTTCACTTCTACCGGTTCGCGCACGATGGGACTCCGTGGCGACTATCCGCTACCCATGTACATGTTGCTACACTATATTAACCACCGTAATAATGAGATAAACCTCTTTAAATTTCCTCTGGTTATCGGAAGTTGTTGGGCGCAGGAAGGCCCTCACAAATCCAAAGCGACGATAACCTTGGAAGGATATGAGACTGTTAAAATCTCTGCTGGAAGTTTCCCATCGTGTCTGAAACACAAAACTGTGTTCACAGATGCTGACGTAGAAGAACCCGACGCTGAACAGGGAAACGCGTACATAAACGGCACACGTTATCTGTGGTTCGCTAAAGGTGTTGGGCTCGTGAAGCTGCGCTATGAGCATTCCAACGGTGTCGTCACGGAAGCCGAATTGCTTCAATATGAAATTCCACTCGCGAATGAAGAATATTTCCCATCCCAAATAGGCACCCAGTGGACCTACAAGTGGCACAACGTTTATAACGAAGAGGCGATTGTCGAAGATTGGCACGTCACCAGAAATTTCAGTCACCCCAAAAATCTTGATAACCCCTTGATGCTTGCCTCTGCAAGATATGAGGTCAGAATAAGTGACGATGCACCGCGCATTGCACACGTCAAGTGTCTGCTAACACCAAAAGCGGTAGGAGCGATCTCCGAATCGCGACACAGGACGACAAAAACTGATCGAAAGCCGTTGCTCTTGTCCATGACCCATTTTGGGACAGAGTGGTTGTACGATGGATATGCCCGCTACCTTCAAGATTTGACGGTTACCGATGTAAACGGTGAAACATTGCCGATAGAGGAGATTGGCAAAACGCAGTGGGTTGTTGAGACACGAAACGCATCACCTTTAACCCTGCAATACAAAGTGCTGATAAATCATGATGAACGGGATTGGCCCTTTGGTCGGAATGAGGCGCCCTACGTCCAAGAGGATTGCATTTTCTTGCCCGGATATGCGCTGTTTATCGTCGGTGAAGTGAAGGATATTCAACTAAAAGTCGATGTCCCAGACAGTTGGCACGTCTCAACACCTTGGGAGCAGATTGCGTCGGATGAACATCATTTTGTATGTGAGGATCAAGACGACCTGACGTTCGCGTATCTTGTGCTTGGTAGATACAGTAAACGTCTGGCAAAATTGGGCGATGCAGAGGTCGTGATTGCGACCGGTGGACGTTTTAAAGCGTCTATTGATGAGGTCCAACCTACCATCGAGTCGCTTCTGCACGGGTATTCAGATGTATTTGATGCTACGCCAACGGGTAAGATACTTTTTGTTGCCAACCCGTATGGCGAAAAAGGACATCTCGGTGGCGGCGCATCCGGACGCAGCATCAGTGTACATATCGGTGACGAGTTAAATAAAGCGAGCAGACGTTTTTGGTTACCCCTTGTGGGACACATGGTTTCCTTGCTCTGGGTTGGGAGTCGCGGAATCGATTTTAGAGAACAGGAATATTGGTTTAGCGCGGGGTTCACAGGATATTATTCAGATATTGTCTCTGTCCGTCTTGGACTTACTTCTGAAACCGATTTTCTCAGACGTTTTCAACACAGGTGGAAATCGTATCTATCTCGACAGGGTGAACTTTCTATTCGCGAGGCAGGGGAAGACAAATCTGCCAACCGTGAACTCGTCTATGACGGTGGCAGTTTAGTCGCCGCGGCTTTGGATTTACAGATTCGCACGCTTACAGAAAACCGGAGCAGCTTGGACGATGTGATGAAACAGATGTATCGGGAATTCGGTCTCACCGACGACACATTCACGATGGGCGATGTCATTAGGATTGTCAGCCAAATTGCGGGCACAGATTTTAAACCGTTCTTCACCAAATATGTGACAGGGACAGAGCGACTGCCGTTAGAACAATGTCTTAAAGCGGCAGGTATGAATGCCGAGATAGCCTTTGGCGAGAGGCTTCCGAGCCTTAACTATATCCTTTTTGAGATGCTTCAGATCAAATCGTTTGGGGGTCCAACAGGCGGTGGTATGTTCATCCATCATTCGCCACAGTATCAAGATGACGACGAGTTGATAGGCATTAACGGCACACTGGTAAAGTTTTTTGACGACATCCGAAAGGTTGCCAAGGATTGGAAATCTGGCGAAACCGTAACATTAACCCTTAAAAGGGAAGGTAAAGAAATTATCCTACCTATCACACTATCAGGTGACGCGTCTAAAAAACCGCCACTGGAACCAGGCCCCATTGATGTCACTATCACGAAAAGCATAGATAGCACGGACCTAAAAAACGCCATCTGGTCCGGAATGTTAAGGAGAAAAAAATGAAAAAAACAGATAAATCCGAACGCAACACTGTTTTCAGTGCCAGTACTGCTACAGAAAGTGGCATACATTTGGCGGAAGGTTCTTTCACGTTTAGGAGAACCGATACGGTCTTGAAATCTATCGACTTCGGCACTTCCGGACACGGTGGTGGTGATCCGTCGCCAAAATACATGTTGCTATATTACATGAGCCACTATGATACGCACCTTTTCAAATACCCGATCGGTATCGGAGAAGCTTGGACAGAAGAAGGGCACTGGCGCGTGCAGGCGAAGAGTCGTTTAGAGGGTTATGAGTCCATAGAAGTCTCGGCAGGCACGTTCTCGGACTGCCTGAAGCATAAAACTGTCTTCACAGATGCCGATGTCAAGGATACGAAGGCTGAACTGCGAAATGCGCTTTTGAACGGCACGCGTTATCTATGGTTTGCCGAGGGTGTCGGTCTTGTGAAATTGCGATATGAACATTCTAACGGTGTCGTTACGGAAGCCGAATTGCTTGAATACAAGATTCCTGTTGAAACGCAAGAATACCTTCCCTCGCATATCGGCAATGTGTGGACTTATAAGTGGCAAAACGATTATCGCGACGAAGCTGCCATTGAAGAGTGGCGCGTTATCCGAAATTTCAGTAAACCTGAGAATCTTGATACCCCGATGGAACTTGCATCGGCGAGATATGAGGTCAAAATAGATCCCAATGAACGGCGCGTCGCACACGTCAAGTGTGTCTTAACACCAAAAGCGGTAGGAGCGATCTCCGAATCGCGACGCAGGACGACAAAAGATACCCAAAAACCGTTGTTGTTATCCATGAGCCACTTTGGGACGGAAGGTCTCTATGATGGATATGGTAGGTATCTCCGTGATCTAACAGCCACCGATGCTGATGAAAGGAAAATACCGATCACAGAGATTGGCAAAACGCAATGGATGGTTGAAGTCAAAGATGCATCACCTGTGACGCTACGGTACAAAGTATTGTTAGATCATGAAGAGAGAGAATGGTCGTGGGGCAGAGATGAGTCTCCATACCTCCAAGAAGATTGTATTTTCTGGCCCGGGTATGCGTTGTTTATCGTCGCTGAGGTGAGCGATATTGAACTGCGTGTTAATGTTCCTGATAACTGGCACGTTTCAACGCCTTGGCACCGTGTAGGAGACAACGGACACCGTTTCGCTATTACAGACCAAGATGCCTTGAAGTCCGAATATCTTGTACTGGGTGAACACAGTGAGCGTTTTGTGGAAGTCGGGGGTGCTGAGGTTGTGCTGGCGCTCGGTGGGAGTTTCAAAGCATCTATGGATGAAGTTCAAAAAACTGTTGAATCACTGCTGCACACCTATTCGCAAGTTTTCGACGGCACGCCGGAAGATCGGATGCTGTTTGTGGCGAACCCCGATGAAAAAAATCGGGGCGGCGGCGTTTCGGGGAGCAGTATCAGTGTTCTTATGGGTGGGGCTTTGGATGAAGCCAATACAAATTTTTGGGTGCCGCTGGTGGCACACGAGATTTGCCATATCTGGAATGGAAAACTTATCAATTTTAGCGGACAGGAATACTGGTTCAGCGAAGGGTTCACCGAGTACTATTCGAGAATTGCCTGTACCCGTCTCGGCTTGACTTCTGAAAATGATTTCCTCAGAGATATGGAACGCAAGTACGAATTGTATCTGTCCCAACAGGGCGAACTCTCTATCCGCGAGGCAGGCGAAAACAAGTCAGCGAATCGCTATCTTGTTTATGAAGGTGGCAGTTTAGTCGCTGCGGCTTTGGATTTACAGATTCGTAATCTCACGGGAAACCGTAGCAGCTTAGACGATGTCGTGAAGCAGATGTATCAGGAATTCGGTCTCACCGAAAATAGGTACACGATGGCGGATGTCATCAGGATTATCAACCAAATTGCCGGTGAAGATTTTGAACCGTTTTTCAAAAAGTATGTTTCGGGAACAGAACGCTTGCCGCTGGAAAAATATCTCAGCGATACAGGTATGGATGTTGAAATAGAATTCGGTGAGGCACTTCCAAGTCTTGGTTACATTGTGCATGGGATGCTTCAAATCAGTTCATTTGGGGGTCCGACAGGTGGCGGTATGTTCATCCACCAGTCCAAGCAGTATCAGGATGACGACAACTTGATAGGCATCAACGGCACACCAGTAAGATTTTTTGATGATATCAGGAAAGTCGCCAAG
>CAZGAW010000138.1:5121-7922 GCA_964523645.1 uncultured bacterium
CAGCGTATCTGCTATTTACACAACGAAAAATTGGAGAAACCTATCATGTTGAAAAGATTTCGGGTCGTTTTTAGTCTATTGCTCATTTTCGGCTTCAGTTCAATGTTGGTTGGAGAAGAAAAGGCGGACATATATTTTCCACATACGCTTGGGAGTTATTGGGTTTACGAAGACCAAGATGAAAACGAATTAACACGTCGTGTCATTAAAAATAAAAAAATTGATGGAGAGACGTATCACGCCTTCAGTTATGAACCGGCTTCGGAAGATTGGACGGATTACGAGCATTACATTCAACCCAATTTTTACCAAATTCGTAAAGATGGAATAGCCTTCTTTGTTGGTGATAAAGTTGAAAAAGCATTTGAGGCAAGGCTCCGTAAAGAAATGGAAGCGGATAGTAAGAAACAGCAAGGCATCTCGACAACGGGTGATGTCAGTGCTGATGTCAGTTATGAAATTACGGTCGAAGCGAAAGACGATTTCTATCTTCTCCCAACGCCTATCGTTTTTGATAAAGCGTGGACAGCAACGCAAATCAGTGGATCCGTGACCATCAAACTTGAAATCCAAAGTCCCATTCCCAATTTGCAGATTTCGGGCGGAGATCAGAAGTCCATCCCGATTGCTTTGGTCGAAAAAGGGAAGATAGCAGCCAAAGAAACTGTGAATACCTCCACGGGGACGTTTGAAGACTGTTTGAAAATTGAGTATTGGTATGCAGAGACAACAGAGAAAGAGAACACGACAAAAGATACATCTGGCATCGAATTAACAACGCTCTGGTTGGCACCTAACGTCGGGATCGTGAAATTTATCCGTAAATCCGCTGATTCAAAAGTGGAAAAGAGCCTTGAACTAACACAATACGAAATCAAGGCTGATATTTCCAGTCGCGAGTAAACTCGAAGATTACCTAAAGATAAAATTCAGGCAACCTTTTCCTCTTGAAACGCGTCATAATATTATAAGACTATCTACTTTCCAAAGAAATTAGGAGAAAGAATTCTATTAGAAGAATATACGAGGTAGGTTTATGCGTGCACTTTGGTTCATTGTCCAACGAGAATTCGTTTCAAATGTGTTGACCTCCCGATTTATGATTGGGTTTATTGTGTGTCTGCTTTCAACTGCTGTCGCCGTTTTCGTACAGGTGGACGATTACGAGAAACGTTTGGCAGGGTATAATACCGCTGTCCGCGAAGCAGAGATGGAAGCGCGGGAGTGGGAGCTCTATTCCAAGATCAAGCCGAAAGCACACCGGAAACCGAACCCACTAAGTATCTTCAACGTCGGAACCGAGAACTTTGGCGCGAATACCGTCACCGTTGAACTCGGAAAACCTGTCTTTGAACTCTCCTTCCCGATATGGTCAGCACCGACGCAGAAGCGCGGTTCAGACAATCCTTTCCTTGCAATGTTCCTGACCATTGATGTGGTTTTTATCTTCAAAATTGTGCTGAGCGCATTAGCGATTCTGTTCGCTTACAACACAATTTCGGGGGAAAGAGAAGACGGCACGCTAAAACTCGTGTTATCCAATTCGATACCCAGAGATACGATAGTGTTTGGAAAATACCTCGGCGGGATGCTATCGCTGTTTCCGATTGTTTTGATGAGTTTGATCGTAGCACTGATCATCGCACTCTCTTCACCGGTTACCGCTTTTGACGGAAACGACATTGCACACATTGTGCTAATATTCGGTGTTTCACTGTTGTATGTGTCAACATGGTATCTTTTAGGGTTGCTGCTGTCGGTTTGGACGAAGACGGCTGCGACGACATTGATCCTTTCGATGTTTATCTGGGTGATTCTAACGAGTGTTCATTCAAATGCAGTGGCGTTTGCAGTGGAGAAATTTCCACCTTATAAGTCGAACCCTGAGTCCGGAGCACTTCAACCCGCCTTCGAGGTCTGGGATCAGTTCAACAAAGAATCGGATGCCTACATCAAACAGAGAGGCTACGACAATTTGCAAGCGTCAATTACTTGGGAACCTGAGAAGGGCGAGGACGGCGAACCCACGAGAACCAGGACAGGCATGGGGACCAGTTCTGAGTCTGGCGGTTATTACAGAATAAAGAATTATCACATCACAAACGTTGCCAAAGCAGATACCTCTATCTTCCAAGAAATTTTGGGTTATCAAGAACAACTTCGCGTTGAATATGCCGATAAAGCGGAGGCAATCCTCAATAAACCTGCGGAAGAACAAGAGCGGAACGCGAAATTTGCAGATATGGTCTCTCGCATCTCCTTCGCGGACACTTACGACTTCGCTGTCGGAACAATAGCAGGCACAGATCGAAGAAGCTATAACGATTTTATTCAGAATTCCAGAGCCTATAAGCGTGAGATTGTTGAATATTTGAGAGATAGGGAGGCGTTCTCTTCTCGGGCGTGGTTTTCTGATGACAAGGGCGCAGCGGAACTGACAGACCTGCCTGTTTTCCAACATCAACGGCTCTCACTTTCCGAAAGTCTATCCCGCGCCTCGGTGGATATTTTGATCTTGTTGGCATGGAATATCGTTCTATTCATGACAGCTTATGTATCTTTCCTAAGATACGATATGAGTTAGAGATAGTTGTCGGGGGTCAGTCAGAGGTAGATTGTTACATGAAAAATTCTTCACTGACAGCCGATGGTTTCCGACGGCTGACAGCCATAGGGGAAACAGATGATTTGGCAGATTATGTTGAAAGAGATTCATCACAATCTCACGACACTCCGGTTCGCTTTAATGGTCATTCTTTTACCTGTTTTGTTTATAGTGAATGCCCTGATATATAGCTTTG
>CAZGAW010000138.1:8022-10200 GCA_964523645.1 uncultured bacterium
ATGGTCATTCTTTTACCTGTTTTGTTTATAGTGAATGCCCTGATATATAGCTTTGGCAGTGGCGGTTATGCCATGCAGATGGATAACTATAACCGACGCGGAACAGAAAATAGGGATCATATTATAAAACATGCAGATCAGAGCTTGGCAGAATTAGCACTTGTAGGACCTGGAGAGATGCGCAAACGTCCGAGCCGTCTGACGTTCTGTGCAGGTGGTGTTGATGAAGTGGTATCGCGTTCTATCAAAATGAAGAGTGAAGGAACTATCAGTCGAAGCGGCGGCGGCAAGGATGAAGACTACAAGTGGCGACCACCGTTGAAATTAGAGTATAAGGTGGAGAGTGCCAGCAGCACACCGACAACGCGTGTCAAGATTAATTGGGTCTTCATCGGTATCCTAATGAGTTTCTTCGCGATCTTGTTCACTTTTGATGCGATTGCCGAAGAACGCGCGCGTGGCACGCTGAGCCTGATGATGTCGAACACGATCTCCCGCGGACAGGTGTTGTTGGGGAAATATCTCGGTGCTTTTGTGACGCTCATGGTGCCGCTTATCATTAGCATTCTGATGAATTTACTGATCATCCATGTCTTAGGCGATATCCCGTTTGGTACGAGCGAATGGTTGCGGATTTTGGGGATGGTGGGTCTATTTGCACTACTCGTCTCTATTTTTATCTTTCTCGGACTTTTTTTCTCCAGCCGTGTCTCAAACGCCATTACAAGTTTAGTCTGGCTTTTACTCACTTGGGTCTTCTTAGCATTTGTCTTTCCGAGTCTGCTCGGCACCTTTGTCGGAAACTTGAACCCGATTCCATCCGTTGACGAAATTTCAATGCGCAGACGAGCACAATTGGATCAAATTGACGATGAATGGAAAGAAGGTGAAAATAAACTCAAAAAAGCACCCGCTATCGAATACCCCGCACGGACGCGCACTTGGGCGGAATACTTCACAGCAATTGGAGATACAGAAAAGCAGATCGCCGACCAACATATTGATCAGCAGCTTCGGCAGGTACAACTCGCTCGTGACCTCACCCAGATTTCACCGATAGCGACTTTTCAGTATGCAATGGAGGGACTTGCGAACACAAGTATCGCCGGTTATATAGATTTTGTGAAACAGGCACGCCGCTATCGGCAGACGTTCATAGATTTCGTCAAGGCGGAAGATCAAGGCGATCCAGAAAGCCTACATATCTATCCTGTACGAGAGGGGTTATCTCAGAAGCCTGTGAACCCGGACGCTGTACCCGTCTTTGAGGAACGCATTTCTTATCGGAGTGTGTTAGCCCAAGTGGGATTGCTGGTGCTGTTTAATCTGCTATTCTTTATTCTCGCGCAGGTTTCTTTTCTGATGAGCGAGATAAAATAGGAGCGGAAATGCCTACACCAACTATCGATCTCCAACGATGCAGTCGGATTCAAGTTTCCCTGTACCATGTATGGCGTTCGTTTTGCAGGTAAGGCTCCAGCATATTTTGGAGTCTTTGACGTGCATGGTGCAGGGACGTTTTAATAGTGCTCTCCGACTTCTCCAAGCGTGAGGCAATCTTTTTTATCGGGAGTTCGTGAAAGTAGCGTAAACGAAACGCACGGCGTTGTCCAGACGGTAGTTGATGTACGGCTTTGCGGATAATATGCCCGAGTTCCTCCTGCTCAAGGATTTGACAAGGCGACGACTGCATCTGGAGCATCGGAAGGACATCGTCTCCGTTTTGCGGCAATTCCTCGCACGAAAACAGGATTCGTTTACTTCGTTTGCGGATAAAATCAACACTGCAATTGACAGCAATTTGATAAAGCCACGTATAGAATGTCGATCGCTTTTTGAAACTCGGTAGGGCTTGCCATGCCTTTAAAAATACTTCTTGACAAAGGTCTTCCGCTGTTTCACGGTCGCCGACCCGTTGATAAATCAGGTTGTAGATTTTTTGCTGATATTTTCGCACGAGAGGATTAAACGCCTCTGTATTGCCATTCTGAACGAGCGCGATGAGTTCTTGCTCATCAAAATGGTTGAGTTCAGTGTGTGTTGTCGAAGCACTGCTCATATTTGCTCCTTGCATAATATATTACTCAATCCATTGCATTGTTTCTCGAAGTTTCTCTTTTGCTTGGGCATAGTCTCGGCGTGCCTGATAAAAGACACGTTGTGCTTCTGTAAACTGTG
>CAZGAW010000139.1:0-9768 GCA_964523645.1 uncultured bacterium
TAGATTCTGTCAAGCAAAAAGTTTTGGTGTTAGTTTTCAGTTATCAGTTGTCAGTAAGAATGGCTGTCGGCTGTCGGCTGTCAGTTAAGAGTGTTTTTGCTTGGGTGTTTCCGGTAGGTAGCGCGTTAGCGAAATACAACGAAAATCGGTGATATCGCGAGTGAACTCGCTCCTACAAAAACAGGATCGGCAGTTGGTAAAATCGCAGGAAAGCACCTATCAAGGGGTGTGCATTAGATAGAGATAGAAGCCTTCGTCATCAACGATTGAACCTGTGAATTCAGTCAGGAGGGTGAGGTTATGCTGGGCAATGCGTTCCGGATCTAAAGCGCGGTTCATGATAATCAGAACATCTTCGGAGGTCTCGGCACCTAACGTCTCTGCACTTTCAATGGCTTGGGCATCTGTGGCATCGGGCACGCGAATATCGTCCCATCTGACAAAGGAACCGAATCGGTTGCCGTGTACATAGTAAATTTGGTCTTTTTCGAGGTATCCGACGATAGTACTGGCGGCGTAATCTATCTCGCCGACCATCTGCATATCCTGCATGTTGTTCGCGCGGATGTATTCAGCCACCTGTTTCCCGTAGGAGAAAACATGACGGTGCTCCAATCCTATTGCGGTTATACCACCGATGAAATGACAGATAAAGATGAAGGTGAAAAACGGGGAAAACAGCCGTTGCGGTAAGTCGTTGAGAATTTTGGGACGAAGGTTTACTTCGGGGCAGTCTTTATAAATCCAACCCGTCATCAGGAGTGTGATAAATAGGAATCCGTGGTGGCGCATGCTCCCGTAATACTTAATGTAAAAAAATACTAAAAGCCCGAATATTGCCGTGAGATATATGAGAAGTGCAGTCGGACGTTTGAGTAGGAACAGTACGCTGAAAAGCAGAAGAAGACAGCAGAATGGGATTTGAATGGATTGAAAGAGAGAATACGTTTCTAATTGGTGCTTGTTCCAAAAATTAAGCGTGAATTCGGGGATCGGGAGAAATGCGCGGGAGATGAGTTTGATAACGTCACTAAAATGTTGCGATTCATAGGCAAGCTTCCATTCGACAGCAAACCCTGTATCGGAGGGGGGCTTAAGCTGTAAAACCGATGTCGCAATACCGATGCCAATAAGGGCGAACCCGATCCAAACGGCTCGTTTGTCTGCTGTCGTCTCGACTTCTTGCGTGAAAGGGGTTGAAAACTTGCAGCGACAGAAGTATTCGCAGCAGAATCCGAATCCCACTGCTATCGTGAGAATCAAGGCGTGAACACTCGTATGGGCAAGGAGGCATAGCACACAACCGATCGAAATAAAACGTTTGTAACGCTCTCTGAAGAGAATACAGAGAACGACTATCAGCAGCAGTCCAAGCGCGTAGTTTCGCGCAAGGGTGGTGTACTCATAGAGAACGAAGTAGCCGAAGCAGAAAAGGAATTTCTGAAGCCGATTGAAAGGGGCGTGAAGGACGAAAAGATAAACAGTGACACCCGTAATGAGTAGATGGAAGACTTGCATAATGACAGGCGAGTGTGTGATACGCGTGAGTGGCATAAGACACAGATGCCACAAGCCGGGATGTCCCTCATATTTGAGATGTGCGAAGAGCTCGAAGATTGACCCGCTATCACGGGCGAGGAGCCACGCCTGAATCTCGTCGCGCCACATTTCATGATGGATCGCCGCAAACGCACCGACACCCAGAAAAAGGAACGTCAATCCTAAAGCGTAGTGTTTATCCTTTTTATGCATCGGTTATCACCGCTATCTGCATAGGAAACTATTGAATTGTGAGACTTGAAATGGGCAGCCATAAGCCCCCTGTACTCTTGGCAATAAATTTCTGAAAAGGTTCGTCGCGTCCGATAACATCCACCTTGATTTTGGAGGTTTTCATCTTCACCATCACGTCTATTGAAGAGTATGCACCGCTTACATATTCGTCTGTGACAAAAATAAAATGGACCTCAGCGTCTTGTCGAAATTCCAACTCATCAGCCGCGCGGATGAGTGCGTCCAGGCCGTTCTCATCTCCTCGGAATTTCAACTGTGCCAGTACTTTCTTAATCTCAGAAACAGAACGCGTTTGCGGGATTACCTCAAAGTCGAAACCGAGTAGCCCGTATCCCGTTCCAGCTCGGAAAGTAACAATGCCGATAGTGAAGTCCATATTTGCGTTGTCGAAAAGATCTGTCATAGTACTGAGATGTTCGCGCACGGCGGCAACATCGTTTTTCATACTCCCACTGCCATCAATGACAAAGACGATGTCAACGAGATCGGACCCCCGGTTTGCGACGATATGCTTTCCTACCTTGGTGAGTGCCAGATCCGGAAGCGTTAATCCGCCGATATCGGAGGCGGGTTGTCCGTGTGTCCCGCCTAAGAAACCGCGGCCCGTGCCGGTTTTTCCATTACCTGATGGACGTGAACGCAATCGACCGCCTGCGCCGCTGTTTCCTGATACAGGCTTTGCACGTAAACCCCTTCCGTGGGTCTGTTCTCCTGAACGTACTAAGGAAGCGAGCTCAGGTGTTTCCAATTCGACGGTCGTGTCTTGATGCGATACGGGTGCTGCAGAGGTCTTGAGTGCAGGGGGTTGCACCTCAATTGATTCCATCGGCTGCATGTTTTCGGGCGTTGTGGAGGGTTGTAAGGGCGGACGGCGAATCCTTTTCAAGGGTCGCACGGAACTCCGCAGTCGAATCCTGACGATGTCAAACTCCGTGACCGGTTTGGGTTGCCAATCGAGGCCTTGTCGGTATAAAGTCCCAAGTAGCAGCATCAAGAGAATATGAAGCCCGATGGAAATGAGAAGGGCATTTGGGATGTTTTTCTTAAAGAGTACCTTCATTTTAGGTTTTACCTGCCTTGGTAGTGCGTTCAGGTACTGTCTGAAAGTCCAAAATTATTATAGCATTGTATGCCAGGTTATTTCAAGTAAAGAAAAGCATTTGAAGTCGGAGAAAATCTTGAATTGGGGTGGTTCTGGTCAATTGTGAGAAAAAGGTTGATGAAAATATTAAAATTTGGTATCATATAAACACTAATAAGCGAAGCGTTTCGGTTTATCCAGCAACTGGGTTGGGTTTTTAAAATAAGCAATGTTTTGTTACGATTATCCACGCCCTGCTGTTACTGTTGATATTGTAGTTTGTACGGGTGAACTCTCGGATGTACTGTTGGTTCAACGCAAACACGCGCCATTTGAAGGGTGCTGGGCGTTGCCGGGTGGGTTTATTGAGATGGAGGAGACGCTCGAAACAGCAGCACTGCGTGAATTGCGAGAGGAAACCGGGGTATCTGAAGTAGCACTGACTGAGGTTGGTGTATTTGGTGCACCATTTCGCGACCCGCGCGGGCGCGTAATTACGATCGCTTACGCAGCGGTTCTTGAAGAACCTACTCTGAGCATTAAAGCTGGATCCGATGCGTCCGCAGTGGCATGGTTCTCAACGGCGCCTTTCGACCCAACTTGCGAATTAAACGCTGCTACTAAAGTACCGAGGCTCGCGTTTGACCATGCTAAAATAATCCGAAAAGCACTGGAAAAGTTAAAATGAAACATTACGGCTTAACATTAAACCTTAAAGATGACCCGTCCGTTATTGAAACGTATAAAGCATACCACCGCGAAGCGTGGCCCGAAGTGATTGAGGCACTGAAAACGGTTGGTATCACGAAGATGAATATTTATTTGCTTGGATGCCGTCTGTTTATGGCAATGGAGACGATTGACTCCTTTGATATAGCGCGCGATTTTCCACGTTATCTCGAAGAGCATCCGCAGTGTAAAGCTTGGGACGAACTAATGCGGACCTTTCAGGAACCGGTAGCGGAGGCGCAGCCAGACGAATGGTGGGCATATATGGAGCCTGTCTTTGAATTATAACGCAAAAATGGATACGCCCTCTCCAATGCCTACAACTTTTCTATCGGTCGGCCACTTCTGTTATGATGTTTCGCCAAATGGTTATATTCTCGGTGGGTCTGCTTCGTATTCGACACTGACAGCGCGAAATCTCGGGCACCATGCTCGAGCCGTTACGGCTGTTGGCTCGAATTTTGACCGGCAGAATCCGCTTTTGAAAGGGATAAAGACAGCCTATCATGAATCTCCTGAGACAACAATCTTTGATAATCAATACGATGCAACGGGACGTAGGCAGCAATTTATTCTGGGGAGTGCCGAGCAATTAAAGGGAGAAGATATTCCTATCGGATGGCGTACGAGCAATATAGCTTACTTGTGCCCGATTGCAGATGAGGTTTCTGCTGAAGTCGTTCACTGTTTCAGCGATGAAACGTTGATAGGTGCTACACCGCAAGGCTGGCTCCGGCAGTGGGATGCCAACGGGCGGGTCGAAGCAAAGCGGTGGGAAACAGCCGAAGATATTTTACCTCATATTGATATATTGATTTTGAGTGATGAGGACCTTCGCACGTATCCGGATGAACTTGAAACATATATCGGATTAACCGCTATTGTTGTACTGACACGCGGAGCACAGGGGGCAATCCTGTTTCAGAACGGGACGCAGCTGCGATCCGCTGCATACTCCGTTACAGAGGTGGATCCAACAGGTGCGGGTGATGTGTTCGCAACCGCTTTTTTAATTAACTATTATCAAAGCCGTTCTGTAAAGGAGGCACTGAACTTCGCACATTGTGTTGCGTCTTTCGCTGTGGAAGGGGTTGGGACTTCTTGTATACCGAAACTCGCACAGGTCATGTCGAGGTTACAGGTGTAATTCATTCGCGAAAGTTGAGACATCGTATTACAAAAAAGACGGGATTTAGAGGTCGCTATTGTAAAAGTTAACGTGTTCAAAAAAAGAGAAAACTATGGCAATTACCTATGACTTCATCGCATATAGTAGAAGAGTATCGGCAAAGGATTGGATTATCGGGATGAGAGCTGTTCACGGAGAGGTACCGCTGGATATCGTTATACCTGAAGAGTATGGGACAGCAGATGATTCTGACGAATCTGAAGTCGTCGGTGTTTTAACAACCGAAGGACTGGAACGTGAGAGCACTGACGGTATGGAACTCTACCTCTACCTTCGACAGTTAAATCCGAGGAAAAATGATACGTTCGGATACAATGAAGTAGTGATCCGGAATATTCATAGGCGTCTCAATGCGCTGCATGTTGATGAAGAGATTCAGGTGCAAGTTACATACAGCGAGCGAAAAGATCCCTATACCCTATTTTCCTATCATATTAAGTTAATCGATGGCTTTGGAAATCCGGACCCCTCCGCGCTCACTAACCAATCGGATGAAACCGACACACCGCTTACGCCAAACATGACCGCGCCGCTTCAGGACGAAAAAGAACCTGGTCATCCGGGAAAGCCGGTTTATAAAACAACAAATACCTTAGAAAAATTAATCGCTTTTACGCAAAATCTCCAGAAAGAGTTGACGCAGACGCGTAGAGAACTCGCTGCTATGGCACATAAAGTTCAGCAACTCCAGGAAGAGCAGCAACAGTTCAGCGAAATCCGAGATATTATTCAAGACGTTTCTGAGCGGCTCGCTCGATTAGAGCGTTTCGGCTCACGGATTCAGGAACTTGAGGCGGACCGACATCAACTCCAAAGCCTCCAGCAAACCTTGCAAAGATTCCTCGCGGCGTTGTATCAGCAGACTCGTATCTCCCTTCAAGGATACGAAGATGAGACCGAAGATCAGGTAAACGAGAACGATTGAGAGTGTTCCTACCACTCGGACGAAAAAGGAGAGCCTCGTTATGATGAAATTAGGGACTATGTCTCTGAATGTGAGAAATACCACTGCTTCTGCTTTCGCGCAAATTGTGTACGATCTCGGTTTTGATGTGATTGAGTTACATTCAAGCGCGTTTGAATCCACTGAGGCAGACTACCTACGAGACCTAAAGAAAGACCTTGCGCGAAAAGGGTTACCGTTAGGTTATATCGGGGTTAGCAATAATTTCGGACGTCCGGTTGCTGAACATCCAGAACAGATTGCGCTCATCAAGCAGTGGATTGACGTTGCCGCTTTTATGAGCTGCCCGCTGGTCCGAGTTTTTGCTGCTTACGTCCCTGATGACTGTGACGATGAGGAGACTTTGTGGCCACCGATGATTGAAGGTTTCAAAGAAGTCGCTGAATACGGTTATGAATCAGGAATTCTCGTCGGGTTGCAGAATCACAATCACAATAACGTTACACGCGATGGTGCTGCTGTTCTACGCGCCCTGAATGAAACGGATCATCCGTATTTTACACATATCTTGGACACTGGACAATATGCTGGATCTCCTGGTGCAAGTGGACATCGAGGTTCTTCGCATCCTGGCTACGACTGCTATGCCAGCATTGAGCAGACGGCACCGCATGCCGTCTATGTGCGTACTAAGTTTTATCAAATTGATAGCGGTGTAGAGGAATGGTTAGATTATCCGCGCGTTTTGGATATTTTACGTGGAGTTGACTATAATGGATGCCTCTCGGTTGTCTATGAAGGTGAATCGGATCCAGTGGAATCAATGCGAAAGGCGAGAAGTTATCTGGCATCCTTATTGTAGAGGCAGTTTGTGATGCGTCTATGAATCGAATCAAACATCGTAGTCAGGTGTATCGTTGATGAAGATCTGCTCCTATAAGTAAACCGACAAGGGAGGCTAAAATACATGAAAACGCGCGCTGCTGTTATGTATGAACATAATCAACCTGTCGTTGTTGAAGAACTTGAATTAGACGATCCGAAGGAAGACGAGGTCCTCGTCCGGACTGCTGCGAGTGGTGTCTGTCATTCCGATTTATCTGTAGTGACCGGTACGATCTACTACGATGCAGCTGTCGCACTTGGACACGAAGGTGCTGGTGTGATTGCGCATGTTGGGGGCAACGTAACCGGTTTTCACCCCGGCGACCACGTAATTCTATCTTTCGTCAGTTATTGCGGCAGTTGTCGGATGTGCCAAATGGAACGGGTTTGTTTGTGCGAAAGTTATGACGTACCTCGCGGGTTTCTATTGGATGGTACTTACCGTCTGTATAATAGGGCAGGCGATGGTATCCTTCAGATGGCGCGCATCGCAACGATGTCAGAATACATGGTCGTTCCACAACAAAATCTCGTTAAAATCGATCCTCATTATTCGTTAGAGAAAGCCGCGCTCGTGGGATGTGGTGTGACGACAGGGGTCGGCGCGGTACTCAATACAGCAAAAGTTCAACCCGGCAGTACTGTCGCGGTTATCGGAACCGGCGGTGTCGGCTTGAATGCTATCCAAGGTGCAGTGCTTGCGCAAGCAGAACGGGTTATCGCTGTTGATATTGCGGAGAAGAAACTCAACTTTGCGAAGAGTTTTGGCGCAACAGATGTCGTCAACGCAACTGCCTGTGATCCGGTTGAAGCCGTTCGCGAGTTGACAGGCGGCTTGGGTGTAGACTACGCGTTTGAGGTTATTGGCAATCCGAAAACCATTGTGCAGGCGTACGATATGGTGAGACCTGCGGGCAGTGCAGTTATTGTAGGAATGGCACACCATGAATCTGAATTTAGTATTCCGGCACAAAGTTTCGTCTCAAGCGAAAAACGGTTAATCGGTTCGTTTTACGGATCCTGTCAACCACGGGTGGATATGCCGAAACTGCTCAATCTGTATACAGAAGGCAAATTGAAACTCGATGAACTGATTACACGCCACTATCGGCTTGAGCAGATTAATGAAGCGTTTGCGGATATGGAAGCCGGTGAAAATGCGCGCGGTGTTATTCTCTTCAATTAATCGTCAGAACCAGGATTTACAGGTTTCTTCGGTCTTGGCAGGATGAGAAAACTTGCCTGATTGATAAGTGCCTATCCCTATCTCCAAGACTCGGTGGGTGAGGTTTCCAAGCGCACCGAATCCCTATCAGACCTTCGGAAACACAAAAACCCAGACTCAATGGGATCACATCTGTGTAAATACTGAAAACCGAAAACTGAGATATGAAAACCATCCACAACGCTGTCCGCGAACAGTTTAGCCAGCACGCAGATTATTATGCCCAGAGCAGCGCACACGCCAAAGGGGATACTTTAGATGTAATCCTTGATTTTGCGGAACCGAAAGGGACGGAACAGACGTTGGATGTCGCCACCGGGACAGGCTTTACAGCGTTTGCGTTTGCACCCAAAGTCGCGCACGTTGTTGCTACGGATCTGACACCAGAAATGATCGCGAAAGCAGCCGAGTTAGCAAACAAACAGGCGATAAAGAACATTGCGTTTTCCGTTGCTGCCGCTGAGGCACTACCGTTTACTGATGCGTCGTTAGATCTCGTGACGTGTCGGATCGCACCCCACCATTTCCAAGATGTCCCGAAATTCTTGAGTGAAGTGCGTCGCGTACTACGAACGAGCGGACTTTTTTGCCTTGTGGATTCTGTTTCCCCTGAACCAGAAAAATTAAGAGCATGGCAGAACCGCGTTGAGGCCCTCCGCGATAACTCACACGTGTACGGCTATCCACCCTCACAGTGGGATGTGATGATTGCGGATGCTGGGTTTTCTCTTGAAAGGACAGCACACGTCCGAAATGCACAGATGTCGTTCCTGTGGTGGGTACGTCCAGCGCAGAACCCACCGGAGGTCGTGCAGGAAATCCGTGATGCGTTTGCACAACTTTCACCTAATGAGGCAAAAGAGCATTACACAGTTAAACCGGCGGGTGATGACTTTTACTTCTCGTGGCCCATGTATGCTGTTAAAGCAAGACGCGTTTAACATTTAGATGTGTGAATCAGTTTAGTATCTTCTGAGGGTGCTGCCGCGATCAGATATATTGCCAATTTTCTCCCCATCAAACTTAAAAAGTCTGAGTCAAGCGCACCATTGACAGCCGCCCGATTTCTGGAGACCCGATAAATTGCTGGTGCCTACGGTTCAGAAGATTCTGTACCGTCAACGAAAGGCGAGGTCTCGGACCGATTGGTATATCATAACCGGCGTTTAAATCGATCGTGTAATACGATTTAAGGTCACCGACGTAAACGCCAGATCGCACAGGAAAGCCCGCCACATAGCGTGTCCGAAACCCGACTCCCAATCCGAGATCGGCGTTAAAGTATTGAACGCTGATCCCGAATTTATTTTTAGGCGCGTTGAGTGCGATGTCGCCGAGCCCCACAACATTCTCAAAAAGATCCTTGCTGACAAACGAATAATTGGCACTCAAACTTAAACTCGGGTTGAGATAATAGGTAAAATTCAGATCCAATCCATTGAGCGAGATGTCACCATAGTTCCGATAGGTGAGCATGATTGCGTTTGGATCCGCCGCCTGTTCGGGTGTCACGGTGCTAAAGGGTATAAAGGCGGGACCATTGTTTTCGGTACCTGCTACGAACAACCCTACCAACTCATCAACCGGCGAACCGTTGCCATTACCGCCTTGAGAGGGCGCGTCGAACGCAAGCAGTGCCTGATTAAGTCCTGCGTTTTGTGGATCGGCTAACGCCACTGTAATTTGCTCGCCCAGAGATGCCCCCAAAGTTACCGGATCCAAGAACACGTTCGGGGTTTCGACAACCAGCGGACCGACGAAATCTTTGATTCTGGAGTGGTATACATCTGCAGAGAAAGCGAACTTGTTCATGAGAATGCCTTTGTAACCGATCTCATAGGTTTGTGTGATTGTCGGCTTAAGCGGGTTAACATCGTTTACGTCTTCAACATCTAAAAATGAAGGAAAGTCAATAAAAAATGGCGAGGTACATAGACCTTACTGAACAACTGAAAACGGAA
>CAZGAW010000140.1:0-1561 GCA_964523645.1 uncultured bacterium
GCTGATTGCTGACCGCTGATTGCCATTCTTCTGACTGCTGATTGCTGACCGCTGACAACCCTTCCTTTAGCTCGCGACACCTCACCGGACATCCATAAAAACCTGAAGCTAAATACCCCCAACAAATTAACTGGAAATCCTTGATTTTCCGAACACATTCTGATATAATACAGTCAAAAAGGATGAACATAATGAAAATTCTGGTGATTGGGCAAGGCGGACGTGAACACACCCTCGTCTGGAAGCTTGCCCAAAGTCCACTCGTTGAAAAAATCTATTGCACACCCGGTAATGCCGGCATCTCACAAATCGCAGAACCTATCCCGATGCCAGACCGGTTTACCGACTTGGCAGACTGGGCGGAATCCAAGAACATTGCCCTAACTATTGTGGGACCTGAAGCCCCCTTGGCTGAAGGAATCGTTGATGTTTTCCAAGCGCGCCGACTCAAAGCATTTGGACCCAATAAGCGAGCAGCACGTCTCGAAGCGAGTAAAGATTTTGCCAAGCAGCTGATGGTAGAAAACGATATACCGACAGCGGCGCACCGTACATTTGTGGATGCCGAAGAAGCGATGGCTTATGTCGAAGATTACAAGGCACCTGTTTTCGTCAAGGCAAATGGACTCGCTGCAGGAAAAGGTGTTATCCCCGGACGTACCTTCAAAGCGGCAGCACAAGCTGTTACAACTATTTTGGTAGACAGGGCGTTTGGCGAAGCAGGCGATAGTGTCGTGATTGAAGAAGAACTCATCGGCGAGGAAGCCTCTTTTACCGTCCTTACCGACGGCACCTATTGTCTCCCTTTTGTCTCTTCGCAAGACCACAAGATGTCGCAGGACGGTGATACTGGCAAGAATACCGGGGGGATGGGGGCTTACTCTCCCGCGCCTGTTATCACACCCGAATTGCACGACGAGGTCATGGCGCGCATCGTTTATCCGACTGTCAAGGGCATGGCGAATATCGGAAGACCCTTCAAAGGTGTACTATACGTCGGATTGATGATCACAGATGCTGGACCGAAGGTGATAGAGTTCAACTGTCGTTTTGGAGACCCTGAGGCACAAGTGCTTTTACCTCGCCTCAAAAATGATTTAGTTCCTTTGCTCATCGCGTGTATTGACGGAACGCTTGAGCAGTATGCTGACGTGCAATGGCATGACGAGGCAGCAGCGTGTGTCGTCATGGCTTCGGGTGGATATCCAGACCCCTACCAAACAGGGATAGTTATCACAGGGCTTGAAGATGCCGACGCGATTGAAGGTGTGAACGTCTTTCACGCAGGCACGAAACAGGATGACGAAAACATTGTCACGGATGGCGGTAGGGTCTTAGGTGTCACTGCTGTCGCAGGCGGGTTACGTGATGCCATTCAACAAGCATATCGAGGTGTGTCCGCTATTCAGTTTGCCGATGCACATTTTCGGAACGACATCGGATACCGCGCATTAGAACGCGATTGAGACACTCATAAAATCGTCCGTTCTGTAGGGGTAGGTCTTGTGCCTACCCTGTACCCGATAGTGGTGCTATGTGAATAGAAAATCGTCCGTTCTGT
>CAZGAW010000140.1:1661-9764 GCA_964523645.1 uncultured bacterium
TAGAGGTAGGTCTTCTGCCTACCCATAGCCATCAATTTAGTATGTGGTATTGTAGTATTGTAGGTTGGGTAGAGCGGCACCGAGAAAGGCGATACCCATAGTCCAAATATATCTCAACATTGTACACACTTGGACAACATCAAAGTAATGATATTATGTCAACAAAAATGTGGAACTTACGTTAATATATAACCCAACTTGCTACTTTAGGACTTACGCAGTCTGATCATTTGCGCATCTGACTTTATAGTTTGTGTCTCTTTGAGCATCAAACTTTCCAGTTTGTGTCATTGAAAGGGTCTCATGATTCGGAAGCATTTCGTAGCGTAGACTGTTCGTCTGCGTGCTTACAAGGCACAATCTAACAGATTTGCGGCGTACTCGCCCAGATGCGACGTGCATCATGCTACAACTGACAACTTATGATGAATATATGGCGTTATAATAGGCAGAGAGATGGGAACTGAGTTAACATATAAAATCGCCAAGTGTTGCACGCCACAAACGGGTAACGCAATTACCGGCTATTTCAAAGAGGACGGCACGATAACTGTCCATCTCACCACCTGTAATGCAGTACAAGGTTTCCGACCAGAGCGGTTGTTAGCAGTGTCGTGGGATGAGATTCGGGCAACCGAGGTGCCAGCGAATCCCGAAGTACTTCCGCCTGAATTTGCTGAACTTGATGAAACCGATTATTTTATACTGAAACACCATCAAGAATTGGGAATGGATTACTCTATTGTTGTTGCTGAAACCTTGAGAATCCCACTTGAAGAGATGCACCAGCGGCATCGCAAATTGAGAGATCTCGGCGGTTTGAAACGGGTTGAAGGACGTATTATCCACTATCGCAAGAATATCGTCAAAGGGAAATGGATTAAACACCGAAATCACACCTATTATGAACTGACACCTGAAGGCAAAACATGGATACAGGCTTTTGAAAACCAACAATCAGCGTCAGAAATGTAGACCCCGAAATCCTGAAACTTATTGCTTGCAAAACTATATCACCAAAACACACAACTAAAAAGAAAACAAAACGCGGAGGACTTCCTCATGTTAAATCATCTATTGAATTGGGGTGTTGACGCAAAACGACGTAAAAACCGCACGCGCTCAGTCATCTTGTTGTCGCTTATTTTACACATGATTTTCGCGATTACCTATCTATTTCTGCCAATCAATCAGCTCAGTCAGGAACAGGCGGACGCGCTCGCTGTTGATTTGATCGACGACATGGATGCACCCAGAAAACGGAAACCGAAGCCGAAACCACCATTGACGAAAAAAATGTATGATCCCAATCAGGATCTCGCCAGAGATGCAATGGATAAAAAAATTGAAACCGCTCGGAACAAGATGGATGAAGTCGTCAAATTAAGTCCGCGTGTTGTTATTGAAGACGTAGAGGTCAATAAAGCACCCGTGAATGAATTTGTCCCAGATCTGATGACGGATGCGCAATTACGGGAAGCGGAAGCCTCAAACCTCAGTAGACTTATCGCGCAGCCCGGACGCACCGATGGGCGCGGCGTCGTTACCGGTAGAGTTCGCGCGCGTGGCGACGGTATGGGTAGGTTCCGTGGCGATGGACAAGGCGGCGGCGATGGACTCCTCGGTGGCGGTGGAAGTAGCGGGATCGCAGACCGACTCGGTATTATCGACTTCCTTGACGAATTCGGCGGTCCCAAAGATGTCGTCTATTGCCTTGATATATCCGCAAGTATGCAGGCTGCGGGACTTAACAAACTCGAATTAGCCGTTAACTCTATCAAGGATTCTGTGCTGATGCTTGGAAGTGAAGATACATTGAATTTAGTAGCATTTTCTACACAAGCGAAAGCTATGGATAACGGTATGCTACCTGCAAACGCTTCAAATATAGAACGCACCTTGAAATATCTCGATAAATTCACACCAGAGCGCATTCAGGGTAATACAGGAACAAATATTCTTGCCGCACTTAGAACAGCACTCATGCTTGATTCTTCTGTAATCGTTTTGGTAACGGATGGACTCCCTACCACAGTCAAGGGGTACTCGATTGAAACCAACAGGGAGAAGATTCTTGATGCTGTGCGAGAGAATAACCGCAATAATGTCGCTATCTATGTTGTTGCCCTTGAGATTGACCTGAAACGTTCACCTGGCGCGCAGCTACTTGTTGCCCTTGCTGAGGAACATAGTGGTGAAATAAAGGTTATTAATACAGACTTATTGCATCAATATGCAGAAAAAGATGGACTGACTGATTAATTATTGATAGGACTTACGCATATTGCTCTTTTGTAGCATAACCTGTATGAAGATTAATTTATTAATTCGGTAATTTCCTTTCTGCACGAAGCAAAGTTACCCCCGCCGCTGGCGAGGTTTGTAACCTCGCCAAATTACCGATTTATTTTCGTAAACCTCATTTAGGTTATGCCACCAGAACATCTATGTTTTTTCTATTCTTCCTCTAACACATGGGGCCTATCGCCAAAATTGCGTAAGTCCTGTCGAATTCACGTTAGTGAAGAACAACCTTAATGCGTAGCGCACACCCGCGAGAACTACAATTCTATAAGACTCCAAATGGTAGGGAACCTTTCACTGAATGGTTTAAAACTATTCGAGATAAAAGGGCACAAAGTAGTATTCGGTCAAGATTTATCTATCTTGAGCAGGGCAATTTCGGTGATTACCGTTCTGTTGGTGATGGTGTTTTTGAATTGCGTATCCATGTTGGGGCAGGTTATCGTGTTTATTTCGCGGAGGTAGATAACACAATCGTGCTTCTGCTCTGTGGTGGCGACAAGTCATCGCAGGCACAAGATATTCAACGAGCGAAAATCTATTGGCAGGAATACAAGGAGGCATACACATGAGACAACTAAGGAAATGGCGTGATGTTCTTATTGAAGAGCTTACCGCCGATCACGACGCTGCCATTGGCTTTCTTCAAGCGGTATTAGAGGATTACCAAATATACGGGGACCCTGCTGCGTTGGTAAGCGCGCTCCGGGCAGTTATAGACGCGCGGGGTGGGATCTCGGAACTTGCCAAGCAAACTGGAATGGATCCACAAACGCTCTTGGAAGTGCTTTCATGCAAGGCTGCACTGCGCATTGATATACTCGTAACCATTCTTACCGCGCTTGGATGTCGACTTTCAATTGAATGTATAGAGAACGAAGACGTTCGTTCAGTGCCTGTGGATACGGATACTCGGGTTGCACCACCAGAGGGTATCAAACCCGATATGACGCTCGCCACAGATAACAAATAGGATTGGAAGCAATAAACTTGATTAATTGGTATAACATAAATCGGAGTAAAATATGAATCAGAAATCTGCTACGGGCATGATCCAGCAATTTCGGTTGGATGGTAAGGTAAGCGTCGTCACCGGGGCGAGTCGCGGCATTGGGCTTGCGATGGCGGAAGGACTCGCAGGCGCGGGTTCGGACCTCGTCGTTGTCGGTAGGAAGATGGAAACACTAACACCCATCGCTGAACAAATCGCTGATGAAACCGGTAGAAACGTCCTTCCCATTCAAGCGGATGTTAGCAACCTGACGGAAATTGATGCCCTCGTTGCGGAGACCGTGGAAACTTTGGGACGACTGGATGTCCTCGTCAACAACGCTGGAGTCAATATACGTAACCCTGCCTTGGAATTTACCGAGGCGGATTGGGATTTCGTTACGGATGTGAACCTAAAAGGGGCGTTCTTTTTGGCAAAAGCCTGCGGCAACATCATGAAAGAACAGAACGCCGGCAAAGTAATTAATACTTTATCGCTTACCTCAGCAATCGGTCTACCGACGAGTGTCGCCTACACGGCAGCAAAGGGTGGACTTCTTCAATTGACAAAACTTCTCGCCGTAGAATGGGCAGAGCACAACATTCAGGTCAACGGCATCGCACCCGGCTTCATCCGAACCGAGATGACTGCCCCCGCCCGTGAGGACAACCGAAACGAATGGATCCTCAATCGGACACCTGCCTATCGCTGGGGCGAACCTGAAGACTTAGCAGGTTTGACAATTTTCTTCGCTTCTAACGCCTCTGACTTTGTTACCGGACAAATGGTTTTCGTCGATGGCGGATTCATGGCGGGTAGCGACTGGAGGCGACGGTCCTAACATGGAAAAAGATCCCAACACCGAGCAAAACGAAAAGCTTGCTGCATTAGCGGAAGTCAAACGCATTCTAATCGAATTCCAACTCGAAGACGTTTCACTTTCTGACCACACCCCAGTATTACGCATACAGGTCCCAGAAGCACAATTTGCGCATGCCCTTCAGTTGCGAGAAACTTTAGTAGAACGCATAAAACCCCTCGGATACCGCTTTATCGCACTCGATTTGGATGAATTATAGTCTGGTAAACTTGATACCAGCGAGAAAGCTATGGAACAAATAAAGACTATTATAGTAAAGCCCGAAAATATATTCACATTCCAATGCGGAACATCCGTCACGCGTTCCCGCTGGCGAGGTTAGGAAACCTCGCTACATTATAGCGTGTAAACTTAATTGTGGGCTTTACTATAACACTGCGGAGATCATCAAGAGCGGATAACGGATTTTTGGGTTGACAGGCAAGTCCAAATATGCTTTACTATCTCCAAAGGGAGTCACGTCATGAAAGCTGTTTTGTTTTTTTCAATACTGTTATATGCGATCACGATGCCAGCCCTCGGCGCGCTTACCGATGCCGACCTTGATAAAATCCGCTTGATTGTCAAAGAGGAAATCCAAGAAGAAGTCAAACCCATAAAAGCCGACATCGCAACGCTAAAAGCTGACATCGCAACGCTAAAAACCGATGGTGCTATTCGGCAGACAGAAATCACGAACCTAAAAGAAAACGTCAAGAAGGGTTTTGACGATGTTCAGAAGGGTTTTGACAGACAAAATAATATCATCATTGCCTGTATTGGTATCCCCTTAGCGATTCTTGCAATCGGTGCAACGGTTTGGGGCATCTTAGCACACAGACGGAGCAGAAAAGATCAGGTTCTCGAAAGACAGATTGAAACGCTTACACAGGAAATCGAAACACTCAAACAACAGCGAATCGTAAGCCCCTGACACGGATAAAATGTTACACTTTCCGCTGAAATATTCTACACAACCCTCCAACAAAAATTTGATTTTCACGCCTCAATGTGTTATAATTTTAAAGCAAAGCTTATGAATCAACGCTTCGTAAAACTTGATGTTCGTGCTTAAGAACCCAACGAAATCAGGGGAGGCTGAGTGAAATAGAAAGACGGCGTAGAATATAAGGAAAACAATGCAGAAAACTGGACAAGAACTCTCACCAACAAAGCATCTTGTCACAACATATCTCAGCGATGTCAAAAGTAAGGTTGATGCCTGTATTTTTGATTTCCTCCCGACGACTCACAAGCACCCGGATGTTCATCAGTTGTACCAGATGATGTTAGACTATCCGCGCCGCGCCGCGAAAGGGTTGCGCCCCGCCCTCTGCATGCTTATGTGTGAGGCGTTCGGTGGAGATACGCAGCGCGCTGTTAACACCGCTGCTTCACTTGAACTCCTCCAAAATTGGCTCCTGATTCACGATGATATTGAAGATGGATCCGAACTCCGCAGAGGCGAACCGTGTCTCCATCAGAAACACGGGATCCCAATGGCTATCAACGTCGGGGATGCACTCCACTGCAAGATGTGGGAGATGCTCCACCGAAACACGGAGATCCTCGGACATCAACTCGCTTTCCGCATTCTATCTGAATTCATACAACTCAGCAACCAAGTTGTTGAGGGACAGCACATTGAATTGAGTTGGGTTAACGATAATCGCTGGGACCTTAATGAAGATGATTACTTGACGATGTGCATACAGAAAACCGCATGGTATACCTGTATCACACCTTGTCGGGTGGGAGCAATCATCGGAGGCGCGAGTGAAGCAGAAATAAATGGACTCGTGGAACTCGGAAAAGAACTCGGTATCGCCTTTCAAATTCAGGACGATGTCCTTAACCTAATTGGCGATGTCGGTAGGTATGGAAAAGAAATTGCTGGCGACATTAGTGAGGGTAAACGCACGCTCGTCCTTATTCATCTTATCAATGCCTGCAGCGCTGCGGAAGCCCACCAGGTGATTGACATCATGGCACGTCCGCGTGATGAAAAAACCGAGGCAGAGGTCGAGAGCGTACTCCACTTAATGCAAAAATATAAATCGATTACCTATGCACAACAACGGTCTCAGGCACTCTTGCAAGAAGCCGCTGGACGGTTCAAAAACAATTTTGCCCATCTCCCTGATGGACGGGCAAAACAGCTGTTTCTCTCTTTAATCCGTTTTTTCGTTGAACGTGAATATTAAGTAGTTGTCAGTTAATAGTCATCGGTTATCAGTCAAGAGGTCTCCCTATAACAAACCCGTCACCCTGGAGCACTTCAAAGGGCGGTGAATTGTTTACAAACCAACCTCTTAACTGACGACTGACAACTGATAACTGATAACCATTGAAAAAGGAGAATTTAATGAACGATATTTCCTCTGGAAAATTGCGAGGTATCATGAAACTCGCTGATGCAAATGGTCGCTTTAAAATGATGGCGATTGATCAACGCGGCTCCATGGTACAGGCACTCGCAGATGCGCTTAACAAAGACAATGCCGATGTCCAATATGAAGATGTCGCAGCACTGAAAACTTTGATTACCCGAGTCCTTTCCCCAAATGCTACAGCGGTGCTAACCGACCCCATTTACGGGCATCCCTACTCTATCACCGAAATTCCACGAGATGTCGCATTGCTGTTGGCTTATGAAGAATCCGGTTATGTCAGCGAAGGTGTCGGCGAAAATGAACGTCTCTCTAATCCGATTGCAAACTGGAGTATCGCCAAGGCACAGCGCGCCGGAGCAGATGCCATTAAACTCCTCGCCTATTACCACCCGGATGCCTCCGCGGAAACCCTTGAACACCAACAAGCCTTTGTGCGCCATGTTGGCGACGAATGCGAAAAACAGGATTTGCCGTTTCTGTTGGAATTAGTCAGTTACGCTCTTGAAGGTACAACGAAGAGCGTCGCCTTCGCGAAACAGAAACCTGACCTCGTGATTAGGAGTGTCGAGGAATTCATAGACCCCAGTTACAAAGTTGATATCCTGAAATTGGAATTTCCTGCCGATCTGAAATACACAGCAGATTATCAAGATACCAGTTTTTACGCAGGGGACTCAGCGTATGAACTCACCGAAGTGAAGGAAATCTGCCAAAAATTAGACGAAACCTCAACACTGCCATGGGTAATTTTAAGTGCTGGTGTAGATATTGAGGAGTTTATCGAAAACGTCAATCTCGCATCCGGTGCGGGGGCAAGCGGTTTCCTCTGTGGAAGAGCCATCTGGAAGGACGCTGTCCAATACTATCCTGATACTGATGCAGTCAATCAGTTCTTGGAAAACGAAGCAACAACGAACTTCAAGAACGCGAACGCTGCAGCGGAAAGCGCATTGCCCTGGTTTGAGCATCGCCAGTTTGGTGGTGCTGAAAACGTTCAGGTTGCCAAACAATCCGCAACGTGGTACCAAAATTATTAAATCGTATCCGCGTTTGTTCGGTTACGATTTCGATAGCAGCGCGCTATGAATCTTCTCGGAAATTTTTCGGGCGATATGGAGGGTTGTTTCCTCAGGAACCTGCCCTCCTATTTCGGATACCAGCACGACGATCGTTTGTTGGACGAACAGGAAATTCGCACCAGCCTGCCATACCGCATCCCCCAATTCATGTTTGTCATCTAATGACGGTTGGTAGATTGAATCACGTCCACCCAATTTCGACACAGTCTGTGCTGAAAGTCGAAATCTGCCTTCATCGGCTGCTGTACGCGCTTCGTCGTGTGACTCGAAAAACCAGTAATTAATGACAACCTGCTGTGCTGCTGTCTGATTTAACCACCATCTGTCACGCCAACCGAATTGAGCGGTGGGTCGCCTTGGGGCTGTTGGAGAGTAGATTTCTTGCGCAGAAGCGTGGCGGGCTGCTACGTCTGTCAAGTCATCGGTTGTGAGTTGAATCGATTCGAGCGTAAGTTCCATGTTGGTATAATAACATCT
>CAZGAW010000141.1:0-9374 GCA_964523645.1 uncultured bacterium
CCATGAGGATAGGATGGAGGAGGCTGAGATTGCTGGAGATTACGAGACTGCAGCAGAAATGCGCGCACAGGCAATTGAGCGCTATAAGCGGACTGAGGCCTACGCATTCGACGTGCTCGCAAAATCTGATGAGGCGTTCAAAGAACCGAGAAGTGTTGATATGGAGACCTTCAAAAAAGCACTTCAAAAATTGAAAAAAAAGCAGGTTGAACCCCTGTTTTGGGGGGCTTACGCTGTGGCACGCGGGATTAGCCTTCAGAAAGATGATCCGATGCAGGTAATTGACCTGGCGCGCGTTGAACGCATGATGGCACGTATCCTTGAATTAGATGAAACTTTCTACTTCGGTAGCGCACATCTGTTCTATGCTGTTTATTACGGTGACCGAGCACCAACAATCGGTGGTGATCCGGAGAAGGCAAAGGAACATATTGAACGTGTAAACGAGATTAATGATGGCAAATTCCTGATGAGCAAATTCTATCTTGCACGTTACTATGCTTATCCTAAACTGGATGCGGAACTCTACAGACAGTCTTTACAGGAAGTCCTTGATGCCCCTTCGGACGTTTATCCTGGCGAGGAGGCGGCAACTGCTTTGGCAAAATCACGCGCAAAACGTTGGCTCAATCAGATAGATATGCTTTTTGATTCAGAAGAAATGGAAGAAGGAGATACTGAATAATGCAGCAAAAGAAAACGGACTATAAAGCACGCACCGCTCAGTTGGTGGGCGTGTTTCTACTAATTTTCGGGATGCTCTGTTTACCCATAGCAGATCTCGCCGCTGAATCTATTAAGTTTGCGACCCTCGCGCCGAAAGGCTCTACATGGATGAACAACTTTGAGGCGATGGGAAAGGAGATACGCGCCAAAACAGATGGTGAAATCCGACTGCGTATCTATCCAAACGGGGTCCAGGGCGACGAACTTGATGTCGTCCGTAAGATGCGTGCTGGGTTGATTCATGCTGGGGCGATGACAGCCACGGGACTCGGTGAAATTCAGGAAGAGGTGCTGATTTTTCAACTGCCTCGGATGTTTAAAACCTACGAGGAACTTGACTACGTACGCGATTACCTCCGCGCAGATCTTGAAAAAGCCTTTATGGATGCCGGATACGTCCTACTCGGTATGGGGGACATCGGTTATTATTATATCTTTAGTAATCAACCCATCCGCACCATTGCCGATCTTCAAGCATCAAGCGTGAAGATGTGGGCGCGCTCAAGCGACAAAATCGCACGTACATTTTACGAGAACGCCGAAATCGCAACTGTACTCAGAGAAGTTACACAGGTACTTCCTTCTCTCTACGCAGGACAGCTTAACACTATAGTCGCCTCTCCGTATGTCACTGTAGCGTTGCAATGGTATGATAAGTTTAAGTATATGAGTGATCTCCCAGTTAATGTTGGGGTTGGTGCGACTGTCATAACGAAAGAGAAATTTGATCAGCTTTCTCCCGATCAACAGAAGGTTGTGCGTGAAACTGCGACCGCGTATCAGGACAGTCTAATTCAGAATATCCGGAAAGATAATGAACGGGCACTTGAGGCACTGCAAAAGAAAGCCGGCATTGAGGTCGTCGAATTCGAGGATAGTTCCCGCGAAGCATGGGATGCCATTGCCATAGACACCCATAACGCACTCGTGGGTGAAGTCAACTCGCAAGCCTTCCTTGATAAGATTAACGCCCTTTTACAGGAATACCGGGAGAAGAATTAGGTGGCACTGACGCGACGCGTTAGCATACATTACCCTAATAGGCGCGCTTTCATGGCGTGCCTATCAAATTTATGAGGTGTTTCAGGAATCGTGAAACCCAATAGTTACCTTGTTACTCACAAAATTCGTTGCCATTTTTCTCTGCTTGTGGTATCTTATGTTGTTTGAGGAGGCGTTCAAAACTCGTGGCATCTATTAATGACATCGCAAATGAATTTATCCGAGAAGAAATTGAAGAATATCTTGAGCAACCCGATGAGATAGAAATGACCATCGAGATGTTTGCACAAGCGACCCCGGCTATGCAAGACATCGCCGCCGCACTTATTGATGGCGACCATCACACCGTCGATGAACTAACAGCGGCAGCACTCGAAGGTGGCACGGAAGCACTGGAGATTATGGACGATGGACTTATTGCGGGAATGGGTATCGTCGGTATCAAGTTCCGAGAAAACTTCATCTTTGTCCCGGAAGTTTTAGCCTGCGCTCGCGCCATGAAAGCCGGAATGGCATATATTGAACCCATTCTCTCTGCTTCAGGCATCGACCCCATCGGCACTGTGATTATGGGAACTGTTAAGGGAGATCTCCATGATATTGGCAAAAATCTGTGCATCATGATGCTCCGCGGTGCCGGTTTCGTCGTACACGATTTGGGGGTTGATACCTCTGAAGATGAATTTATTGAAGCCGTTGAGGAATATGAGGCACCTATTTTGGGTATGTCCGCACTCTTGACGACAACAATGCCGAACATGGGGAAAACAATCGACGCTTTCATTGACGAAGATTTACGGGAAGATGTGAAGATTATGGTGGGCGGTGCCCCTGTCACACAGACATTCGCTGATGATATGGGGGCTGATGGATACGGTAAAGATGCCCTTGCTTGTGTCGCTTTAGCTAAAAAGTTCCTTCTGGAAGAAGATGAGGAATGGTAGCGGTGGAAAAAAAAATAGACAAAGCCGAATACGAAAAACGCCTCAATAAAATTACGCAGATTTTTGAGGGATTGGTCACCCACGCCGATGAACAGGCAACTTATCGATGTCCTTACAAAAATCGCTTTGATCACTGCACGGCAAAATTTGGCTGTCGCAACCAACGGAAAATCGATGAAGGGACGGGGCTGCTCTGTGTCGGAGATGATAAGTTGGATTATCGCAGTGCTTGGGAAATTGATGATCCCGATCAAGCGGCAGCATCACATGGGACTGGCACAATTACATGCGAAGGAAAAGTCTATCAACTCACCCCCGGAAAAACCGTTTTTGACTACGCAGACGATTTAGCCGTCCAGGTACCTACCTCCTGTTTCCGAACCGGACAATGCCATGAGTGTATTGTTGAAATCAAACGCGGCATGGACGCTCTCCAGCCACCGAACGAAGCGGAAGCCTTCCTACGAGATAACTACCGTCTCGCTTGCCAAGCCGTCGTTGTTGATGTTGATACAGATATCGAGTTTACACCACTCCGGCGCACACCGAGGATCCTAACGCATACAGGCACAAATGATAACGAAACACTGGAACGCGATCCACGCGTGAGCCAACACGACGGTGTTGTCTATTACAATGATGAACCGATTGACCGTTACCGAGGACACCTTTACGGATTAGCCATAGACATCGGGACAACTACAGTGGTGGCAAATCTCGTGGATTTGGAGACTGGAAAAGTGGTTTCTGTCAGCTCCTTTGAAAATCCACAGCGTTTCGGTGGCAGCGATATTATGAACCGCATCAGTTACGACGGTGAATTTCATGGGGAGCTCCGCCGTTCTCTCATTGCTGCACTGAACAGTGAAATCATGGATATGTGTGATCGTCATGATTTCGTCCGGCAAGAAATTTATGAAATTGTTGTTGCTGGCAATACAACGATGCGGGATATCTTCTTTAAACAGGATGTCCAGAGTGGCGGTCAAAAACCGTATAAGTCAACGATTGAACACGAGTATCGGGACGGAATTCGTTCAACCACTGCTCTTGTTGAAAAAACACGCCGGTTGGGTATCCGTGCGAATCCGAAGGCGATGGTTGTCAGTCTACCTTTGATTGCGAGCCATGTTGGCGCAGATGTCGCCGCCGATTTAGTCTCCGTTGATATCCCATCAACAGATGAAATCATCATGTTAGTCGATGTTGGGACGAACACGGAGGTAGTCGTCGGAAACATGAAACGGATGGTTGCTGCGTCGTGTCCTGCCGGTCCTGCCTTTGAAGGCGGCGGCATTGAATACGGAATGGCTGCTTATCCGGGTGCCATTGAATCTCTGAAATGGGAGGGGCACCAATTCAGTTATGATACAATTGATAGTGAGACCCCGCAGGGGTTATGCGGTTCAGGACTAATTTCGCTCCTCGCTGAGTTACGTCGAAATGATTTGATGAGTCCAAAAGGCGTTTTTGCGGACAAGAAGCAACGCATCATGTCGGTTTTGCCAGAACACGGCATCACTTTCTCGCGCGACGATGCAAGCAATCTGGCACAAGCAAAGGCTGCAAACTATTGCGGACAATACATTGTTTTACGGCATTTCGGCTGTACTCCTGAGGACATCACAAGGCTCTTTTTGGCAGGGGGTTTTGCTAATTATGTTGATCTGCAAGACGCTGTTGACATCGGATTCCTTGCGCCTGTTCCAGAGGCGAATGTCGTTAAAATCGGTAACGCCGCAGTTGCCGGTGCGACGGCTGTTCTCCTTTCCGAGAAAAAACGCGCAGGTATTGAAGCACTCGTCAAGAATATCGAACACATTGAACTGGAGACCACCCCCGATTTCTTTGACGTATTTGTAGAAGGCTGCCAGTTCAAACCAATGTTTTTTGATCGCACTTGACGTTGAATTTACGTGCATTCAGCGTTGATTCTGTAAAATTAGTAAAGCATCTGATTCAGGTTACGAGAGGTTTATTAACAATTGGAATACTGCAAGGACAACGGACGCAGCAGCTCAGATTTAATAGTTAAAAATAACTTTGAAGAACGCTTAAATGCTGATGAACCGATTTTGTATGATGGCGGGTTCGGTTCGCAATTGTTCACACGCAATATAGAGCTTGCCAACAGCGCACTCGCCAACGAGCTGCATCCCACTGCCGTTATTGACATCCATTCAGATTACATCAACGCTGGTGCTGAGGCTATAGGAACGAATACGTTTGTAGCATCACCACTTCATCTACAAATGGCGGGACAAAGCCCATCGGATGCGCAACGTCTGATACGCCTCGCTGTTCAACACGCAAAAGCTGCTATCGAGCGGAGCGGTAGAGATGCCTATATAGCAGGTTCCGTCGGACCCTCCCCCGGCGCGATCGAAGCAGACAGTGGTGATACGACTTTCGGGATTCCAAACGTAGATGCCAGAGAGGCACATAAATTAGTTATCCATACACTCGCAGAAGAGGGTGTAGATTTCCTCTGCCTTGAAACAATGTTTTCCGCGAAAGAAGCCGCAATCGCCATAGACGTCGCCCGTCAGACGCATCTCCCTATCGCGGTGAACTTAACATACAAATGGACAAAAGAACGGCGGAGCGGCAACATCGTTTATCGGACAGATTGGGGAAATTCTCCAGCAGATTTACTGGATATTCTTATGAGCGGCGAATTTTCGGGTGGAGACTCGTTATTAGATGCCGTTAGCATCATGGGTGTGAACTGCGGTGCTGAGTCCAGACGTGATGAGCATACTGGGATGCCTTATGCGGTTACTGGGACCCAGCAGCTGCAGACTGCACTGACTGATAGAGAAATTCAAGGCAAACGGATGATGGCATATCCAAACGCTGGTATGCCCAAGCTTGATGAAAACCATCAAACTATCTATACGCAGACACCTGAGCAGATGGCAAGTTATATCCCTGAACTCCTTAAAACCGGTGCTTACTTAGTCGGGGGATGTTGTGGGACGACACCGATGCATATTAAAGCGTTCCGTGAGGCAATAGCGTCTTATTGTAGCGTAAACTGTTAGTTTGCGTAACGAATTTCACAAACTAACACTTTGGGCTACGAGCGTCAGAATAAAAAATAAGGAGGGCTCCTGCATAATGGATATGTTCAATGAACCGCGTCAGATTACGGTTTCAGATACCTATGAGACTAACGTAGACGTTGCGCTTTTTGATGGAGATTGTAGCGAGCTGCTGAAAAGTATTCCGTCAAATTCGGTGGATTTGGTCATCACATCTCCGCCGTACAACATAGGCAAGAAGTACGAAAAAACGACCTCGCTTCAGTCATATCTAAAAAATCAAGAGCCTGTAATTGAAGAATTAGTTCGGGTGCTTGCTTCTACCGGAAGTCTCTGTTGGCAAGTGGGAAATTATGTCCAGAAAGGAGAGGTATTTCCGCTTGATATTTACTTTTATGAAATTTTTAAACGCTTTGGCTTAAAATTGCGGAATCGGATCATCTGGAGATTTAATCACGGTTTACACTGCACAAAGCGGTTTTCGGGTCGCTATGAGGTTATCTTATGGTTTACCAAGAATGATGATTACATCTTCAATCTTGACCCAGTACGAGTGCCTTCAAAATATCCAGGCAAACGGCATTTTAAAGGACCGAAGAAAGGACAGCTTTCAGGAAATCCGCTCGGCAAGAATCCCTCTGACATTTGGGATGTGGTCAAACAGGACTGGGAAGATGAAGTGTGGGATATTCCAAACGTGAAAGCGAACCATCCAGAGAAAACCGAACATCCCTGCCAGTTTCCTGTTGAATTGGTGCAACGATGTGTCTTGGCACTTACGGAGCCTGGAAGCGTTGTTTTGGACCCATATTGTGGTGTCGGATCAACTATCATCGGTGCCTTACAGCATAACCGAAGAGCGGTTGCTGCTGAACAAGATTCAAAGTATATTTCTATTACTCGTGAAAGGATACAGAAATTTGCACAAGGTGAATTGCCTCTTCGCCCTTTAGGAAAACCTATTCACAAACCGACAGGAAAAGAACGTATTGCTCAGATGCCCTTAGAATGGAAGTAGGGTTGAAGGGAACCTTTATGATTATTGCTGCCGAGTATTCATTCAATGACGGGCATTCTATTCAAGAGACACACCCTTACCTCTTACAAGAGGTGAAGGATATTATCAATACTGTTGATGCCTTGCACCACAAAGTTAAGGAGAGCAAGGAAATCACAATGCCTGGCAAGATGTTATATAGTCCACCGGACCTTAATCGTGCTTTTGCCCAGGGCTTCGGATCCAAAGGATGGCAGAAAAAGCGTGTAACATGTCACTATTCGACAGACTACTACCGCCCCGGGTATTTACCAAAACAAATGCGTCCTGCCTACCGAGAAATAGATTTTCTAAAAGGCCGCCTTGGGGTAGAGATACAGTTTGGGAAATATGCGTTTATGGTTTATAACGTGTGTGCAAAAATGACCATTTTTCGTAACTTAGGCTACATTGATGCTGGTATTGAGGTCGTTCCAGTGAAGTCTTTCGCTGATGATATGTCTACCGGGGTCTCATATTTTGAGCAGTTCGTGTGGGATTTGGAAACACGAGGAGTTGCTGACATTGATATCCCTGTCATCATTTTTGGTATTGATGTCTAAAGATAACTAACCAGAGAAATCTATGTTATGAAAATCGTAACACTTACTTATAAGAGACCTCCAGACCGGGTGAATCACTTTCAACAAGACTTACTTTATCTTGATGACGAGGTTATTGTCACGTCTCAGCGGGTTAGACCTTCCTCTCCCATAGTGCAAAATGGCAAAACCGTTTTGGCGGATAACTTCCCCGTGGTCTGGTTCGTATTTACGGGGTTATGGTACGATGTTGGTAAAGTCTATAATCTGGATAACGAGTGGACTGGCTATTACTGCGATATTATGAAGCCAGTCAAGCGCAGCATGGATGCATCCGGGAAACTTGAGTGTTTTGAGATAACGGATCTCTTCTTAGATTTATGGATAAATCCCAATGGTACTTATGAAATTCAAGATGAAGACGAGTTTGAAGAGGCAGTTCAAGGCGGTGCAATTGACTGTGAATTGGAAAGAAAAGCCATGGAGGTACTAAATACATTAATTGCTGAAGTTGAAGCAGGTTATTTAGAACAACGGTTACAAGAAGTAATTGGTAGAACAAGGTTCCGAGATTGGCGGGATTATATTGAAGCGTTACCTTAAAAATTAAAGGGGGCAAGAAGATGGCAACATTGGCAATAAACGGCGGTGAACCTGTCCGCACGGATCCCTATCCTGCATGGCCCACACAGGACCCTGCCGATATTGAAGCATTTGAACGTATCTACAAGAGTGGACAATGGGGCGTTGGCGGACCAAAAGTGCCAGAATTCGCACAACAGTTCGCTGAATTCCAAGGTGCAAAGTATGGCGTTTGTGTCAATAGTGGGACATCGGCACTCTACATTGCCCTGAAAGCCGCTGGCGTTTGTCCGGGTGATGAAGTTATCACCACACCCTATACCTTCCAAGCGACAGTCGTCGCGATCCTCATGACGCACGCCACTCCTGTCTTTGTAGATACCACACCAGATAGTTTCCTGTTGGACCCTTCAAAAGTTGAAGCCGCGATAACCGAGAAAACAAAAGCGATTTTACCGGTTCATATCGCTGGATATCCAGCCGATCTCGACGCGTTGGTTGACATCGCAAAACGACATGACCTTAAAATTGTTGAGGATTGCGCACAAGCACACGGTGCCGAGTGGCGCGGGCGAGGTGTCGGCAGCTGGGGACATTTCGGGTGTTTCAGTTTCCAATCTTCAAAGAACCTTTGCGCTGGTGAAGGCGGCATCGTCCTCATCAACGATCGAGAACTCTACGAACGGGCGTATGCACTCCATAATTGTGGACGGACCCTGCCCGATGCTGAATTTGGTGAGGCAGAACCCTTCGGCGGTAATTTCCGTATGACCGAATGGCAAGCCGGTCTCCTCCTCTCACGTCTCACCCGACTTGAAGATGAAACGAACTATCGACATAAGAACATGCGATGGTTAGATGGTTGGCTCGGCGAGGTCCCCGGCATCAAAGTTACACCGCTCGATCCACGCGCAACGCGTGGCGGGTGCCACGGCTATAAGGCACTCTTTGATTCTGAGGAATTTGAAAACATTTCACGTGAAACATTTCTCAAAGCAATGCGTGCAGAGGGGATACCGATTGGACACTGGTATACAACACCCATGTATCGCGAGGCTTTTCTTGCTTCCAATCTTTTCGGTCAAGGTCTCAACTATACCGATGTGCATTGCCCAGAGACTGAGAAGATATGCCAAACCGGTCTCTCCTTAAGTCAAAATGTCCTCATGGCGAGCGAGGCGGACATAGAGGACATTATCAAGGCAGTAATAAAAATCCGCCGGAATGTCGGTGAACTGAAATCAGAGACCTCCTAACGTCTGAATATCACAATTCTCAAACCCTATTGTGTTTTTTTTATCCTTTTTATGTTCAGGCGACTCTATATAGGCAAACCCAACAGGCGATTTTTGACGATTGCTTCCGAGGTGTTGTGTCGATTCTTTAATTATTAGAGAATCTTTGATAGCTCGGAGCGTTTGAATTAACCGAAAACCGTTGTGTAATGAAATTATGCCTTAAATGGCATAATTTGTCTTTGCTTTACATTTGGAACGGT
>CAZGAW010000142.1:0-9360 GCA_964523645.1 uncultured bacterium
ACAAAAGGGGTTCTCTTGAAACCACAAACTTTTTTATTTTCCGAACTCACGTTAATCAAAGAATTGAGAACTGAATGATTCTGTACTGAAAACGAAATTCTATGGACAATCGGACGGAAGTTGTGGTATACTATCTATACTATGCCAACGAATCTTGAAAACATACGGAATTTCTGCATTTTAGGGCACATTGACCACGGGAAAAGCACGCTGAGCGACCGACTTCTCGAGCACACGAACACACTCACCGAGCGTGATATGCGCGAACAGGTGCTGGATTTGATGGATTTAGAACGTGAACGCGGTATTACCATTAAAGCAACAGCCGTCAAACTCCATTATCCCGCCGACGATGGAAGCCGATACGAACTCAACTTGATTGATACCCCCGGACATGTCGATTTCACGTACGAGGTCTCCCGTAGCCTCGCTGCGTGTGAAGGTGCGATTCTAATTGTTGATGCCGCGCAAGGTGTCGAAGCCCAAACCTTAGCGAACGCCTATCTCGCCATTGACAACGACCTTGAGATTATCCCCGTCGTCAATAAAATCGATTTACCCGGGGCACAACCCGATGAAGCCAGACGACAGATAGAAGAAGTCGTCGGTATTCCTGCCGATGATGCGCTCCTCGTTAGTGCGAAAATGGGAATCGGCATTCCGCCCATATTGGAAGCAATTGTCCACCGAATCCCCGCGCCTGTTGGCGAACCCGAAGCCTCTTTAAAGGCACTCGTGCTTGACTCCGTCTATAATAACTATCGCGGTGTCATCATGTACACCCGAATCTTTGAGGGTAGTGTGAAGCCTGGGGAAAAGATCCAACTCATGGAGACGAAACGCGCTTATGAAGTTGAGGAAGTCGGCATATTTACACCGGAGATGCAACCGACCTCTGAACTTCGCACGGGCGCAGTCGGGTACCTCATCGCGGGCATCCGAGAAATTGATAAGGCGAAAATTGGGGATACAATTACACACCACACGAAACCGACAGCAACGCCTCTTCCGGGGTATCGAGAAATGAAACCGCTTGTCTTCAGCGGGCTCTATCCAGCAGATACAAATCAATTCCATACGCTGCGGGAGGCACTCGATAAACTCCGTTTGAACGATTCCTCTTTCAATTTTGAACCCGAAACGTCCGTCGCTCTCGGCTTCGGATTTCGGTGCGGTTTTCTTGGTTTGCTTCACATGGAGATTATCCATGAGCGTCTTGAACGGGAATTCGGGCTTGAACTTGTAAGGACTGCACCGAGTGTGATGTATCGGGTTTATTTGAAAACGGGTGAGTCCATCCCTGTCGATAATCCGGCGCATCTTCCAGACCCCAATAATATCGAACGAATTGAAGAGCCGTATGTCAATATTGACATTATCGTTCCTCGCGAGTATATTGGAAACGCGATGGAACTTTGTCAGAAACGTCGGGGTGTATATAAGCGGATGAACCAATTGGACGCGAGTCGCGTGCAACTGCTCTATGAACTTCCGCTTAGCGAAATGCTAATGGATTTCTACCCTAAACTTAAATCATTGACACGGGGTTACGGTTCGTTAGAATATGACATCGGTGAATATAAAACCGAAAAACTTGTCAAATTAGACGTGCTACTGAACGGCAAACCCGTAGATGCACTTTCGACGATTTTACCGAGAGACCAAGCAGAAACGCGTGGAAAGGCATTAGTGTCTAAGTTGCAAGAAGTAATTCCGCGGCAGATGTTTGAGGTCCCAGTTCAAGCAGCGATCGGGAACAAGATTGTTGCGCGAGAAACCGTTCGGGCACTCCGAAAAAACGTCACCGCGAAATGCTACGGTGGCGACGTGACCCGAAAACGGAAATTGCTTGAGAGACAGAAAGAGGGTAAAAAACGGCTCAAACAGGTTGGCAACGTTGAGGTCCCACAAGAAGCATTCATGGCACTGCTCGAAACCGACGAGTAACGCAAGCAGAATATACAATAGGAGCGGTTAAAAGATTTACATTAGAAAAGGAGGATGTCGTTTGATCCACGACTTTCATAATGAATAGCAATACACACAAGCACACGCAATCCACCAAAATTACAGCGTCCGAACCGCAAAAATTACAAAAAACTGGCGTTCACGAGTTCGCAAAATTCGTCATCGTTTCGCTGATTCTTGTATTCGGTCTCATACGTCCGTTTATCGTCGAAGCGTATAGAATTCCGTCTGGATCTATGGAAGACACGCTCCTCGTCGGTGATCAGATTCTGGTATGCAAGTTTATTTACGGTGTGAAGATTCCCGGTACAGATATAAAAGTTTTTGACTTTCACAAACCGGCACGCGGAGATGTTTTTGTTTTTATTCCACCCCGCGACGAACGGCATTTTATCAAGCGTATTGTAGCCATCGAAGGAGATACCGTTGAAACCCGTGGTGACACACTTTATGTGAACGGCGAAGCAATCGACGACAGCACCTATACGAAGCATCTGAGGTTGAACACCCATTTTAGAAAGGATTTCCCACCCTTCCAGCGCCCCGAACACCTTCCGCCTGGTACGAGTTACGATGATTATACCTTGACTGAAAGTCAGTTTAGGCGTAAGTTTCCTGCAGGTAAACCCTTTATTGTCCCTAAAGGCATGGTATTCGCTATGGGCGATAATCGCGACCAGAGCAGCGATAGTCGTTTCTGGGGACCTGTTGCTGTAGATAATATTAAAGGCCAAGCCTTCATGGTTATGTTTTCGATTGACAATCGTCCGGCGAAGTTGTGGGAAGTATGGAAAATGATAGGCAATGTCCGGTTTAATCGGATCGGCAAACCGATTTCTTCAGAACAGGGTTCATTCAAAGTAAACTAAACTCGGAAAAGGAGAGTGAGCACCTTTTATTCATAGAGGTTTCAAAATATCATGAATGATAACGATACGCAATTATCCAAATGGCAAAAATTTCGGAAAACTATAGTATGGGAATACACCCAGGTTATTGTAGTAGCACTCATTCTCGTTTTCGGGTTTATACGTCCTTTCGTTGTTGAGGCTTTCAAAATCCCATCGGGTTCAATGGAAGACACACTCCTTATCGGAGACCGGATTCTGGTATGCAAGTTTATCTACGGCATCAAGATTCCAGGCACAGACATTAAGGTTTTTGACTTCCATAAGCCTTCACGTGGCGATGTTTTCGTTTTCATCCCACCGCACGATCGGGAACGAAATTTTATCAAACGCATTGTGGCAGTTGAAGGGGATACCGTCGAAACACGCGGCGATACCCTCTATGTAAACGGCGAAGCAATTGACGATACGCATTACACGAAATACATGACGTTTAGCCATTTCAGAAGAGGTGATTTCCCACCGTTCCGTCAACCAGAGTATTTGCCCGAGAGCGAGGGTTTTTCCGACTACGGTTTAACTGTAAATCAATTCAAGCGCAAGTTCCCCGAAGGCAAACCCTTCACTGTACCGAAAGATATGGTGTTTGCGATGGGCGATAATCGCGATCAGAGCAGTGATAGCCGCTCGTGGGGCCCCGTAGATGTCAGCGATATCAAGGGACAAGCGTTTATGGTCTATTGGTCATTTGATGCGCGTCCGGCGAAGTTGTGGGAAGTGTGGAAGATGGTAGGTAACGTCCGCTTCAATCGAATTGGCAAACTTATCCATGCCTATCCTTAATAGTTATCGGCTATCGGTTATCAGTTGTCGGTTAAGAGACACTCTGTAACAATTGGAAAAAGTCTGGAGGACTCCAAGAAGCGGTGGATTATACGCAAAGGCATCTTTAACTGATAACTGAAGACTGACAACTGACAACTAAAAGAAAACTGACAACCAGAAGAAAACCGATGCATCAAGACAGACGACACCTCATCATTGGAACGGCAGGGCACGTTGACCACGGAAAAACCGCGCTCGTCGGGGCACTGACCGGTATGGAGACAGATCGACTCAAGGAGGAGCGCGAACGCGGTTTGTCCATTGAGTTAGGTTTCGCCTATTTCGACCTACCAGACGGTTCGCGTGCCGGTATTGTTGACGTTCCCGGTCATGAGAAATTCATCCGAAGCATGCTCTCCGGTGCTTACGGCATGGATATAGTTCTCTTTGTCGTCGATGCGAAAGAAGGCGTTCAGGAACAGACCCTTGAACATCTGGCAATCTTGGATTTGCTCGGGATTTCAAACGGTATCCTCGTCATGACAAAATCGGACTTGGCGACCGCTGATGAATTAGCGGAAGCGACTGAAATGACGCAAGAGATGCTCGTCGGAACAAGTCTTGAAGGCATTCTAACCGTTAGTGTCTCCTCAATAACGGGTGCAGGTATTGAAACACTCAAAGAGACCATTGTCAAACAGGTCGCAATCGCGACAGAAACCGAGGAGAACGATGGTATCCCGCGGTTATACGTTGACAGGGTTTTCACCGTTCAAGGGTTTGGTGTCGTTGTAACAGGCACCCTCATTGGCGGATTGATCAATCAAGAACAGCGGATGGTAATTCTTCCACAAGGCGAAACTGTGCGGGTACGGGGGATACAGGTGCACAATGAAACCGCCGCCATAGCGCAAGCAGGGCAAAGAACGGCATTGAACCTTTCCGGTATCTCCGCACAGGAAATTCAACGCGGGGATGTCCTCTGTCCAATCAATTTTTCACAAGTAACGGATAACATTGATGTGTCGTTGCAAGTGTTATCGTCATTTCCAAGGATACTTGAACATTGGACGCGTCTCCGCGCGTATCTCGGCACCCGCGAAATATTTTGCAGATTGATTTTATTGGTTGACGAAGCAATCCTACCGGGGGATACTGTGCAAGTTCAACTTCGCTTAGAACAACCGATTCTAACGTTCAGAGGCGATCGCATTATTTTACGCGATTTCTCAGCACAATACACGGTAGGTGGCGGCGAGGTTATCAATCCTTTTGCCCCAAAACATAAGCGGTTCACGCCAGAAACCATCGCCACTTTAGCACAATGGGAAGAGGCAGACGACGCACAGATCGTGAACACCGTATTAGAGAACAGCGAAACCCTTTGCGTGCCAGAGGCGTTCCTCCACTACTATCTACCACAATCACAGACGCATGTGAACGCCATTTTAGATGAACTGGAAACAGATGGAAAAATTATACGCTGGGATAAATCGGGCAGGGCACCTCTCGTTTCCGATGCAGCACGTACGGCGAAAACCGAAGAGAAAATAATAGATGCGTTGACAGCGTTCCATTCGGCGGAGCCCCTTCTCGCTGGTCAAAACGCTTCGCAACTCCGCCGAGCACTCAAATTAGATGAAACCGGTTTTGAGAAACTTGAGCATCGGCTCATTGCCGAGGATCAGCTCGCCAAAGAGGGGAATCTTCTCCGGTTGGTATCTCACGAAATCCAGTTCTCCCAAGAGGCAGAAACTGCGAAGGAAAGACTTGAGACACTCTTTTTACAAGCAGGTATTAATACCCCTACACTCAATGAACTCAGTACGCGATTTCCAGAGTACACGTCGCAGCTGCTTGAATCCACATTCTATGCACTCCTGAACCTGGGACAATTTGTCAAGATAGCGGATAATTTCTTTATCCATAGAACCGTTTTTGAAGAGATACAGGAACTATTAACCACTTATCTCCGTAAAAATGATACAATCACCGTTGCGGAATTTCGAGAAACGGCAGAAACCTCTCGAAAATATGCGGTACCGTTTTTAGAGTACTGCGACAGCCAGAATCTCACAGTCCGAGATGGTAACATCCGCAGATTGCATCCGCGGTACTCGGCAACATAAAAACACCGTTTTGTGTGCAGTGAATTACAATTGTTCAGATTCTTAACAGCGTTGAAATTAACCGAAAACCACCGTGAAATGAAATTATGCCTTAAATGGCATAATTTGTCTTTGCTTTACATTTGGAACGGTGCCCAGATTTAATAGTTAAAAAAATGGGGGAGGATAGGGTCCGGTGGCCCTACCGGTCTTCAAAACCGGCTTGTCCATGCAAGTGGATAGGTGGGTTCGACTCCCACCCTCTCCCGCCATCTATGTAAGCATCGGGATAAAAAATGATAAAGTCGCTTCCACTCGTTGAGCAAAGTACACGACAAAGACGGCATCCGACATGGATTAAAGCGCGTATGCCGAGTGGTAGTAACTACGCTGAACTCAAGCAATTAATGCGGAATCTGCAACTTCACACCGTCTGTGAAGAGGCGAAGTGTCCGAATATCGGTGAGTGTTGGAACAGTCGCACCGCCACCTTCATGATATTAGGCGATGTCTGTACACGTCGCTGCATGTTCTGCGCTGTGAAAAAAGGCGCGCCTGGCGGCATCGTTGATGTCGATGAAGCGCGCAGGCTTGGTGAAGCCGTTGGTTATTTAAAACTCGAACACGTCGTTATCACCTCAGTCAATCGAGATGACCTTGCGGATGGTGGCGCGAGTGTCTTTGCAGAATGCATCGCCGAAGCCCGGAAAAATCGTCCCGGATGTACGGTGGAGGTCCTCATCCCCGACCTCGAAGGAAATTGGGATGCCCTTGCTGTTATCGTGCAGGCACAACCTGAAGTGCTTAACCATAATACAGAAACCGTGCCACGTCTCTATCGCCGCGTCCGTCCGTATGCGAATTACGAACAAACGTTGAACCTGCTCCGAACCAGCAAGCAACTGGATGCACAGATGCTCACAAAATCTGGTCTCATGGTAGGTTTAGGTGAAACCGTGACCGAACTCTTAGAGACTATGGAAGACCTCCGAAGCAGCGAATGTGATATTCTCACTGTTGGTCAATATCTCTCGCCTTCCGCACGCCATTTGCCAATCCAACGCTACTATACGCCTGAAGAATTCGATGAACTCAAAGAAGCAGGCATCGAAATGGGATTTCGACACGTAGAATCGGGACCGTTAGTGCGAAGCTCATATCACGCTAGTGAACAAGCGCGGTTAGAACGCAATTAATCACGATTACAATCTTTAAACCCTTTCTATCTCCAACCACGCGCTCCACACACCCTCGAAAAAATATTCAGACTTTACATAAAATCTTATTTCTGGTAAATTGATGTCTGATACATCCATTAGAATCGAAAAACGCGAAATACCTCACGTTTGTTTTAGGACAGAAGTACCGTGTGGCAAGGAATTCGGAATGCTTCACTTTCAGAACATGGAGGCAGATCATGAATGCGCGTATCTTTTCAGAAAGAGCAAGGTATTGTTTACGGACACAATGCGGAAGTTTTATTATTTTTGTCGTCAGTTTAGCACTTGTTATGATGCCGGGGATCGTCACTGCCGGTACTACACCCGATCTCCAACCTGTCACGAACGAAATGTTGCTTTCAGCACAAGATGATCAAGAAAGTTGGCTGATGTATGGGCGTGACTATAGAAGTTGGCGATACAGCGAACTGACACAAGTTAATACCGAAAATGTCAAAAAACTCGTTCCGAAATGGGCGTTTCAAATTGGAACACCCTTCGATAAATTTGAGTGTACCCCGCTGGTTGTTGATGGCGTGATGTTTATTACGACCCCGTATAGCAGTATTTACGCTGTGAATGCGAGAACAGGTAAGGAAATATGGCGTTACAATTATGAACTTCCCGACGATTTGGCTATCTGCTGTGGTATGGTGAACCGTGGTGCTGCTATTTTGGGCGATAAAATCTTTTGGGTAACGCTTGATGCGCATCTGCTCGCGCTTGACGCGAAAACCGGCAGGGTCTTATGGGATAGAGTTGTCGGTGATCTAACCAACGCTGAATCTTTGACTGTCGCGCCTTTAGTTGTTGGCGATAAAGTCGTCGTGGGCATATCCGGTGCGGAATACGGTATCCGAGGCTACATCGATGCCTATTACGCTGAAACCGGTGAGCAGGCATGGCGATTTTACACCGTTCCTTCAAAAGACGAACCCGGTGGTGACACATGGGAAGGCGACTCATGGATGACAGGTGGCGGATCCGCCTGGGTCACAGGTTCATACGATCCAGAATTGAATCTTATTTATTGGGGAACAGGGAATCCCGCCCCAGACTGGAACGGTGCTGTCCGACGGGGTGATAACCTCTACACCGACTGTATTGTTGCGTTGGATGCCGATACCGGAAAACTCAAATGGTACTTTCAAGCCACACCGCACGATCTGTGGGATTGGGACGGTGTGAGTGAGCCGGTATTGATCGATATGGAAATCGATGGGAAACCGGTTAAAGCACTGATGCAAGCGAATCGCAACGGTTATTTTTATTTGCTTGATAGGACCAACGGAAAATTCTTATATGCCAGTCCTTACTGCGAAATGAATTGGTCTGGCGGACTCGATGAGAATGGGCGTCCTACCGTGCTACCCGGTGTATCTACTTCGGAAGAAGGCACGATTCGTGTCTGTCCGGGTGTCGAAGGCGGAAAGAACTGGCCACCATCAGCCTATAATCCGCTCACAAATTACCTCTATGTGCCTTCGCTGGAGCTTTGTGGATCCTTTCATCAAGGGCGCGTTTTCTATGTGAAAGGTTTACCCTATCTCGGAAGCGGTATGACAGCCGAGAGAGACGAATCCGGCGACATGGAGATGTGGGGGCATATCAGTGCGATTGATGTTTCCACGGGCGAGATTAAATGGCGACACAAAACGAATTTTCCGCAATGGGGCGGATGCCTCACAACAGCGGGTGGTCTCGTTTTTGCGGGTGATTTAGAGGGCAGATTTATGGCACTGTCGGCGGAAAATGGTGAAGTGCTTTGGGATTTCCAAACTGGGTCAGGGGTTTTCGCCCCCCCGATCACCTATCAACTTGATGGGGTCCAATACGTTGTGGTAGCGTCAGGTGCTGTGAAATATGCTGAAGTTAATGCTCGTGAAGGCGGAACCCTTTTTGTGTTCGCGCTCTTTGAGGAGTAGTTATCGGTTCGGATTTTTCTACGAAAAATCCTTTCGGTTGTCAGTTGTCAGTTAAGCAACTTTCAATATTAAATTGGCACATTTTCCATTGATGGCGGGCTGGGAAACCCAGCCCCTACGGGTTTGAGACCTATCTGAAAATCAGAAGTTATTATTTAATATTGCTTAGTAAGCAACTTTGAATATTAAATTCGCACATTTTCTCTTGATGTCGGGCTGGGGAACCCAGCCCCTACGGGTTTGAGACCTATCTGAAAATCGGAAGTTATTATTTAATATAGTAGATCCTGTAATTACTTATACACTCGTATCGTTGTGTGAACTGTGAAGTTGCGTCTCACGGTTTCACAAGAAACCAACGGTTTCCTATGCTACAAGTGTGAACATATTTTCGGATTTTACTATAAAAACCTAAAGTTTGGACAATATTATAGATTCAAGCTGCCTCGTCAAGAGGCGGGGACGT
>CAZGAW010000143.1:0-2346 GCA_964523645.1 uncultured bacterium
TTAAGACGGAGTAAATCTCTTAATGTAAAAAAAATATCTGCCCCTCATATTGCTACTGACATGCCTTTTCGTTTTTGCTGTCTGGACAGTGGCGGCACAAGAGATGGATAGCACTCAAATTATCGAAGAAGCAATCCAGTATCAGAATCTGGGGTTGGCGTATCTTGAAGAATCGCAGCCCTCAAAAGCGGTCGAAGCATTTACAGCACTCGTGGAGCTCCTACCAGATGAGGCGATCGGATACGGGAACCTCGCTGTCGCACATCTACGGTTACAGCAAGCCGATACCGCCGAAGAATGGATCAAGCGTGGGATTGCAGTCGCACCAATGGACAGTCAATTACACTTCATCTTATCCGAGGTTTATCAGTTACAAGGGCAAACCGAATTGGCAGTCGAGGCGATGCAGGATGCTGTCCAATTAGATCCGGATGAATTAGAGTTCCGCTACAAGTTGGTCCGTCACTATCTCGGACAACGGAACGATCCAAAGGCACAGCAGGAGGCGGTTCTACATCTTCAAGAACTTCACACTCGGTCGCCAGTGAATGTTGTCGTGTTGTTGAAACTCACACAAGGGGTGTTGGCACAAGAACAACTTGAGGCTGCAGAACGTCTCAGTCAAGAGTTGATGCGCGTCTTGGGGGATACGGATGCAGAAAAACTCGCGTATCTCACGCAAGGGATAGCGGCAATACAGCAGGGTGACGTGGCACTTGCTACGCGAAATATCCGTATTTTCGAGAACTTACACCGTGCAAGTCCGCGCTATCAGCAAGGAATTGGCGAATTGGTAACCGACATCCTTGGGCATCCGATAGAGCGTTTCGACCAAAACTTTAAAGCGCGTATCACTGCTAAACAGAATCCACCGATTGGTGTGGAATTTGTGGATGTTACCGAGCAACTTGGGCTTGTGCATGTAGAGAGTCCGCCAACCGACACTATGGGCGTTTCACTCATCGACTACGATAACGACGGAAATCTCGACGTGTACATAACGCCTGCAGGAATCCTCTTTCGGAATACTGGTGGACAGTTTGCATCTGTTCTACAGTTTACGGCAGGAGAGCATGGGGATCCACATGCTACAGCGGTTGCAGATCTGGATAAAGATGGAACACAAGATTTCCTTCTTCCGACCAGCAAGGGCATAGGGGTTTTTCGGATGGAAGCGTCCGGAGATTGGCGGGCATCTTCCGTCGTCGAATATGCACAAACGGGAACAGAAACCGGTCTGCTCCATCCAGTTGATTACGATCATGATGGTGATCTGGATCTCTTTTCGGGGCGATCTGCCAACACAATGTATCGAAATAACGGTGATGAGACTTTCACTGATGTTACAGAACAGACCTTTGTAACCACTGATGCAGGCGATGTCTCTGCGGGACAAGGTTACCCGACTGAAGCACTCTCTGCTGATTTTGATGACGATGGGGATATAGACATCTTCGTTACACATAGTGAAACCGGATGTACACTCTACGACAATCTCCGTCAAGGACGGCTCCACGCGGTTTCCAGTGAAACCGGGATTCCGCAAAACGTCCGTTATACCGCAGCTGCCGCCGGTGACTACGACAACGATGGCGATTTCGATCTCTTCTTGACGACAACGGATCGCATCTATCACTATAGAAATATGGGGGATGGGAGTTTCGTTGATGTGCTGGGTCCAGAAGCAGGTGTTCAAGGTATACCGCCTGTTCTATTGAAAAATATAGATTACGACAACGATGGATTTCTTGACCTCTGGGTCGGTGGTGAGAAAGGTATGTTCCTGTTTCGGAATGCCGGGGCTGGTAAGTTTGAGGAACCCTATCCGATTATTGACTCGACAACACTCACAGGCGAGCCACGTCTTGAGAATGCAATCGCCGGTGCAGTCGGAGATTATGACAACGACGGCGACCTTGACCTCTTTTTCATCAACGCCGACGGACAATTGCGCGCACTACAAAACAACGGTGGCAATCAGAACAACTGGATACAGGTCCGGTTGGAAGGGATTACGGCTGGAAATAACAAAGTCAATAGAGATGCCATCGGATCGAAGTTGGAAGTGAAAGTCGGCGGTCTCTATCAATTGCGGTATGTATCCGAACAGGTGTCGCATTTCGGATTGGGGGCGCATGATGCCGCAGATGTCGTCCGCGTCGTCTGGACAAACGGTGTGCCTCAGAATGTCGTTGAACCGCAAGCGAGACAGCGTATTTTAGAAAAGCAGGTATTGAAAGGTTCCTGTCCCTTCCTATACGTCTACAACGGCGAGCAATATGAATTCGTTACCGACCTGCTCTGGCGCGCCCCGTTAGGACTTATTACGTCAATGGGATTCGTCGC
>CAZGAW010000143.1:2446-9104 GCA_964523645.1 uncultured bacterium
TGACGGGTTGGATTTTCCCAACCGATACGAGTATCAATGTCGCCTTATCGCAGAACCCGACAATTAATCCGAGTTTTCCTTCGGTCGCCGTGAAGGATAAAACAGGTGAATGGAAAACCGTTATGGATATGATTGGGATACCGGCAGGCAAAAACAAGACAATTACGGTTGATTTGACGGGAAAATTCCTGTCGAAAGATAGGCAGGTTCGGATTGAAACGGATATGCAAATCTACTGGGATATGGCGTTTTTCACAGTTGGCGAGCAAGCCATGCCAATAGAGATGACGACTTTAAACCCCGATAGCGCGGATTTGCACTACCGCGGTTTCTCCGAGATGTACCGTCCAAATCCGCATGCCCCGCACCTATTTGATTATCAAAAGGTAACAAAAGAGGCGCAGTGGCGTGATCTTGCTGGATACTACACCCGCTATGGTGATGTTAACGCGCTGTTGCAGGAAGTCGACGATATGTACGTTATCCTCAATGCTGGGGACGAAATCACGGTGGAATTTGATGCTGCGCGCCTCCCGTCTTTAAAACCGGGGTGGGCCCGCGATTTTATCCTTTACAGCGATGGATGGGATAAAGATGGCGACATCAATACGCTCACATCACAGACGGTTGAACCGCTGCCATTTCATGGGATGTCCGCCTACCCGTATCCAGAATCTGAACATTACCCAGATGATGAAGCGCATCAAGAGTATCGCCGTAAATACAACACGCGACGCATCGAACATCAACTACCGCCGTTGGGAAATGGCGTAGTAAAGTGAAGGTGTTTGCTCAGACGGGTTTTGATAGTCACGAAACGTTCACCACTTCGCTGCCAATGCGGCGTAACGGGATATACAGGCAGAGGGTCGCGATTACCAAAATGCCTGCCAGAGCGACGTAAGGGTAGTTGCCTTTTTCATAGAGCCAACCGGCGAGCAGTGGTCCCAAAATACGTCCCAAGCTTAAAAAAGCATCCATGATGCCGATAGCCGTTCCTTGACCGATCTGAGTTTCCTTGGAAATCCATGACGAATTGGTTGGACGGATGAGTTGATTACCGATACCGGTGATAGTGATATAGACTGTGAGTGTCGCAAATGAGAACGCGTTCGGCAAAAGTGCCAGACCGAGAGCGTTGAGAGATAACCCGACGAGGATGATCCGCCGTTCCCCGAATCTGTTGATAAGTTTGCCGAGTAAGACACCCTGTATTGGCACGACAACCGCGCCCATAATCATGAACATCCAACCCATTTCCCTTTGTCTATAGTCCCAACCCTTTTCGATGAAAAGTGGAAATGTGGTTTCTAAACCCGACATGGTGAAGGCTGTGAAAAATGCGACAAGAAAAAGGGAATTGAACGGCGATTTTAGGGTCGTCCAGCGGAATATTTCGCGTGGAGAGACCCACTCGTGGTGTGCTTCGCCCTTTTCATGAGCGTCAACTTTCTGGAGTGATTCAGGGAGTAGCGTGAGGACGAAGAGAAGGTTTACCAAAGAGAGAACACCGGCAACGAAGAAGGGGGTATCGTGACTGCCCATGATGCCGCCAATCGCTGGCCCGAGGATGAAGCCGAGTCCCATCGCCGCTCCCATTAAGCCCATGCCTTTGCCGCGTTCCTTGGATGTAGTTACATCAGCCACGTAAGCCATGACACTCGGTAGCACCGCCGCTGAGGCGATGCCTGCAGCACCCCGCGCGATGATAAGCCATGCGTAATCCTTTGCCAATCCGAACCCGATTAAGGCGGCGGCATTCCCAAGTAGCCCCAGGAGCATTGCTGGTTTTCTGCCGTATCGGTCTGATAATCTGCCCCAGAGCGGCGCAAACAGCAGTTGCATCCCCGAATAAATGGACATTAAGATGGCGATTTGGGTGGGAGTTGCACCGATATCTTGGGCGTAGTAAGCGAGATTTGGAATGATGATGCCAAACCCAAGCATCACGAGGAATTGGGTTAAAAACAGAAGAAGGAGTCTTGATTTTTTCATTTTTTTAACGATTGCTGCTAAGCTGCCCTTCCGTTGTCAGGGCAGATTCAGGATCGTTAAGAAACCTTTCGTAACCTGAAATAGGTTTTTTAACAATTTCAGATCGTTGCGGACAACGGACGCAACGCGCAGGAGCAATGGTTTAAAAATTATTGTTTATTATAGCAGGTCTAAGGGGCAGATGTCAACTTAAAAACAGCCGTTGGTCATCAGCAGTCGGCAGTCGGTAACCAAGAAATTTTAGATAACCTGTCCCTCTTTTACTGATAGCTGACAGCCAAAAGCCGATAGCCTTTAAGAAATTGACTATAGAAATTTTAACGTGTTTTTGATATAATAAAATCAGTTTCATAATTAACAAGACATGTAACACAAGACATGTAACAATCGCATTTATTAATAAATATTTGGAGGGAACATGGCAACGGAATTTGTGCATCTACATAATCATAGCGAGTATAGCATGCTTGACGGTGCGTGCCGTATCGCCGATATGGTAGATTGGGCGGTCGAAAATAGTGCTCCCGCTGTCGCACTTACTGATCATGGAAACATGTTCGGGGCATGGGAATTGTATAGTAAAGCAAAGAAAGCAGGGGTCAACCCAATCGTCGGATGCGAGGTGTATGTCGCACCTGGAGACCGGAAGACTCGCGGGAAAGAACAAGGCGGTCCCTATCACCTCACGTTGCTTGCAGAAGATGCAACCGGCTACCAGAACCTCCTCAAATTGGTATCGCTTGGCTATACAGAAGGTTTTTATAGCAAGCCGCGCATTGATATGGAGATCCTACGCGAATACCATGATGGCATTATTGCGCTCACAGGGTGCATCCAAGGGCAGGTGCCGCAACTCCTCTGCTCAAATAGACGGGAAGAGGGAATCCAAAACTTCAAAACGTTGATGGCGATAATGGGAAAACGCAACCTCTATGTTGAAGTCCAAAACCACTACATTGACAAGGAATTTGAGGCATATCCGATAATGGTCGAGTTGGCGAAAGAATTCAATCTGCCACTTGTCGGGACAAACGATTGCCACTACCTCCGTAAATCTGACCACACGATGCACGATGTCCTTCTCTGTATCCAAACAAAGAAAACTGTCAGGGACCAAAACCGGCTGCAATTCGACAACCACTTCTACTTTAAAAACGTTGACGAAATGCGAGAGGTGTTGAAGGCGTATCCGCCAGAAGCCATCAGCAACACACTTGAAATCGCGAACCGGTGTAACCTTGAACTCGATTATGGCAAGAACCTGATGCCAGAATACGAAGTCCCTGAAGGGCATACAAATGACAGTTATCTCAAAGAACTCTGTTATCAAGGCTTGCGCGAAAAATATGGTGGTGAACTCTCTGAACCGATTCGACAAAGACTGGATTACGAACTGGATATTATTAGTAAAACCGACTATTCCGGTTATTTCCTGATTGTCTGGGATTACGTTAAATATGCCCTTAAACAGGGGTATCCGCTCTCCGCCCGCGGATCTGCTGCAAGCAGCCTCGTACTGTATGCCCTCGATGTCATTACCTTCAATCCGATGGATTACGATTGCCTTTTTGAGAGGTTTCTGAATCTTGAGCGTATCAGTCCGCCCGATATTGATATCGACTTCGCGGATCGCGCCCGTGAACACGTCATCGATTATCTCGTCAAGAAATACGGTGAGGATTCTGTCGGCAAGGTCGCGACCTTTGCGACGCTTGGCGCGAAAGCTGCGATCACGGATGTCGGGCGTGCGCTTGAAATACCGCTTGGGAATGTTAAGGACTTGACACAACGGATTCCAACCATCCCAGGTATCACAATTGATGCAGCTTTAGAGCAGGTGCCTGAGTTTCGGCAACGCGCAGAACTCCCAGAAAATAAAGAGTTAATGGATCTCAGCAAAGCCGTGGAAGGTATGAAACGACACGTTTCGTGTCATGCCTCAGCACTTGTTATTTCAAATGGTCCCCTCACCGATTATGTCCCGTTGTTCAAAGATAGACACGACCAGGTCGCGGCACAGTTTGAGGGGAAAACTGTTGAAGATGTCGGTATCGTCAAGTTTGACTCGCTCGGGGTCCGAAGTCTTACCGAGATAACCGACTGTCTTCAGATGATTAAGACAACCAAGGGCAAGGACATCAAGTTAGAGGACATCCCGTTTGACGATAGACGCACTTACGACTTGCTTAGCAGAGGATTGCTTGGCGGATTGTTCCAGTTGGAGACTTCTCCGGGCATGTTTCGCGTTGTTACGCAAATGAGACCGGATAACTTTGAGGAATTCTCGACAATTCCTGCGCTCTATCGTCCGGGGCCGCTCGAAAGCGGCACTATGCAAGAATTCATTGATCGAAAAAATAAGTTAAAACCTGTGAAATATATCCACCCCTCGCTTGAAAATGCACTCAAGAACACCTATGGGGTTTGTGTATATCAGGAGCAAGTGATGCAAATCGCGCGGGATATGGCTGGCTTTACGCTCGGTGAAGCAGACATCCTCCGCTCCGCAATGGGAAAGAAGGACCCTGAGCTGCTCAAAGCCCAACGGGAGAAATTTGTTGAAGGTGCAGTCGAAAAGGGCATCGCGAAACGGGAAGCAGAAGACGTGTTTACGCAGCTGGAGCCCTTCGCAGGTTACGCTTTCAATAAGTCGCACACCGTCGCCTACTCCATGTTAGCCTATCGTATGGCGTATTTGAAAACGCACTATCCGCATGAGTTTATGGCAGCAATGATGACCGGAGAGGCAAACTATTCCGAGAAGATTACACGCTACCGCGCGGAATGTAAGAAACTTGCTGATTTTCTGGACGTTGACATCAATCTTTTGCCGCCCGATGTCAACACCAGCAGAAGGGAATTCACGGTCGATGGGAACGATATCTGCTTCGGACTTGTTGCTGTGAAGGGAGTCGGTGATGGCGCAATAGATGCGATCATTGAAGCGCGAGAACAGGGTGGGTCGTTTGCTTCGTTAGAGGATTTCTGCGAACGCGTAGATATCAAACAGGTAAATAAGCGTGCTGTTGAAAGCTTAATCATGAGTGGCGCGTTTGATTCACTTGAAGGACATCGCGCACGGCACATGGTGAACTTGGAAAACATCATGAAAGCTGCACAAAGTGCGCAGGCTGAACGCGAGCGTGGGCAGATGAGTCTCTTCGGTGAGGCAGCGGAAGTGCCACCAATAACTCCGACGCTCACCGATGCCCCGGAATATGATCCTTTAGAACGACTCAAGCAAGAAAAAGAGCAACTCGGCTTCTATGTTTCTGGACACCCGCTTGAAGAGTATAGCGACATCATTGATTACTACACAACTGCAAGTACGCAGACGCTCGTTGCGCACCCGATTGACACTGAGGTTTTCGTGGCCGGTATGATAACAGAGGTTAAAAATCTCACCACGAAGAAAGGGGATCCGATGGCGGTGATTGGTTTCGAGGATCTGGAGGGTTTGATTGAGATTGTCGTTTTTCCTGAAGCTTACAAGACCGCAGGCGATCTTGTTGAAGGCCGGGTCGTTTGGATCCGCGGAAAAGTCAATCAGAACAATAGAAATCGGAAGTCTGAGGATGAGGCACAGCGGGAACAACGTCAGATACAGGCTGAACACATCGTGGATATTGAATCCGTTCGTGAAAAGCAGACCTCTGCGCTTGAGGTGACGATCCCTGAGACGGATCTTGAGAACACCGAGAAACTGGAGGCACTCCAGAAAATTGCCCGCGCCAACAGAGGACAGAACGATCTGATTTTACGACTCATGACCCCGCGTTACGGTGAAGTCATCGCACGATGTGCTCAGAAATACAATGTCGCCTATAAACCGCAGGTTATTAAAGAGGTAGAGCAGTTGTTTGGCGAGAATTGTATCAAACCGAGCAATCGGACGATACGCGGTAGTAAAAGCCGCGGCTCATACACAGATTTTGTCTAAAAAAAGGAAGTTTGCTATGCAGTATCGCACACTCGGTAAAACAGGACTCAGTGTATCAGAGATCGGTTACGGCGGCGGGAGGGTCCGTCCAGAACACGATGCGGCAGCACTCGTCAAGATGCTCCATTACGCTATGGATTGCGGTCTCAACTATTTCGACACCGCACCTGACTACGGCGGCGGCTACAGCGAAACGGTTATCGGTCAGGCAATCGCTGGACGGCGGGAAGCCTGTATCGTTGCGACCAAAACGGAGGAATACGATCCAGACGGTATCGCAACGGATGTGGAGGGCAGCCTACAACGGCTCGGAACGGATTACATCGATGTCCTGCAGTTTCACGGTGGTTGGTTCTATGCCGACGATGTTGACATAATCCTCAATAAAGGTGGATTGGATGCATACCTGAAACTCAAGGCGGACGGAAAAGTCCGGTTTATCGGGTTTTCGGCGGACGGTCCCTCCGGTGGGACGGAGCAGCTGATTGCCACCGGCGCGTTTGACATGATACAAACCCACTATAACCTCATGTATCAGAGTACGTGTGACGCGTTCGGCAGACGCGGCATTATCCCTGACGCGGTTGCGCAGGAGATGGGGATTGTGCTGATGCGTTCCACAACGAGTAATGCGTTCCAGAATCTCATGAAGCACTGCTTTCCGAATGAGATGGCGAATGTTGATGTGGACAGCTTTCTGCTCAATTATTCCCTCTCGAATCC
>CAZGAW010000144.1:0-8561 GCA_964523645.1 uncultured bacterium
AAACACTGACTTACCCGTGCTTTTGTAACTGATAAACTTTTTTCAAACTCACGTTTTTAGTAAATATCTCATCTGATCTTGTAATTCTTTTACTTGTTCAACGGCATCCTTAAACCCGTTAAGTCTCTTTTCAATCCCCTTTTCAATCAATGTTTTTAACACAAGCAGTAGTGCAGCACCACTGATTAGAACGATGAAAGTGACTATACCTATAAACCAACTACTCCAGGCTCTTAACCAGTCGTTGTTAGACTCTCTCAATTCACCTTTTAACTTGTCAATATCTGTGTTATTGAGTTTCGCTTGTGCTTCAGCAAGTTTCGCGGCCAGTTCGATTTTTTCAACGTTTTCCACTATCTGAAGTTTGCCCTCAAGTTCAGTAACACGCTTTTTAAGTTTCTCAATTTCCGTATCTGTTTTCGGAACGTTCTGATTTTGTTGGGCAATTGACGTGAATACAACAATACCTAATAATACTGTCAATAGTAAATATATGATATTTATTTTCATATTCATATTCTTCACTCCCCATCCCAATTCTATAACAAAACCAAATATATGTAAACCTATTTGTTCGGTGTGAATCTGATTTTCATTTGACTCTGTTATTCTTATATGTTATCATGGTAGTAACCGAATATACAGTAAACGTTAAAATTAAAGATACATGTTTATGACTTCATCAATGATTCTATCTACATTGTACTCTCTGAGACGTTTGATATTCGCAAAGTCGTGTTCAATCAGATTGTAGTTGGGTGAATAAGGTGGCAAAAAAAACGCCTTTGCTCCCGATGCTTCTATCAACTCACGCGTCCGACGCGTCTTGTGAATCTTGGCATTATCAAGAACCACCACGTCTGAGGCAGACAACCGTGGACATAAATAGAAATACGCAGAGTTGCAGCTGCTATTAAAGAGACACGGGGCTGTAAAAGCCGAGCCGATACGTGCGGCGACCAACGTCGTTGTTCGTTTCCGCGGCCCTGAGATGAAACTGAAAACACTTTCACCTTTCGGGGCATAAGCATAAGGTCTATAACTCTCAGCACGAAAACCGCATTCATCAACATAAATTATCTTTTTGCCAGTGGCGTGTTTCTCGGTGAGTACTTGACGGTAGACTTGACGTTTCTCGTCACACCACTCCTTATATCCGATTGTTTTTTTTCTCGTGTGATGCCGAGTTTGCGAAGTCCATAAGCGATAGAAGACTCTGAAACACCGAAATGTGAAGCACGCTCGTTTTGCGTCAAGTCTGGGAAATCAGCAACATGTTTTTTCACTGCTGCCTCGTCAAGCACTTGCATGAAACTTACAAACGTATCGGTAGAGAACGACTCAGCGACCTATCTGCAGTGTGCGGAGGGTGCCATAAGCGTATTGATAAAAAATAACGGATATTTATAGTAGTGAAAATTAATATTAAAGGATAATACCATGACAGAAAAGACAGGGCAAAAACCAAGTCAGCAAAACAATGAAAACACCTTAAGTCATCCATTAGCAGTTCATATAAGAGTGAAATTGAATAACGGGAAAGGGAATGGTAGTGGTTTCTTCGTTCAGAAAGACTTGATTGTAACGAATATACACGTTGTCGCACTTGCAACATCAGTCTCAGTAGAACAAGTAGATCCCAAAACAGAGTCAATAATCAGAAAATTTGCTGTCAAAGGTGTCACTGCATTTGATGCAAAAAATGATCTTGTTGTTCTAAAAATTGATGGGGAAGGAAATCCTTTACTAATCGGAGATAGCGATTCTGTTAAAAGTGGAGATATTGTTCAAATGGTAGGTTACCCTAATGGAAAATTCAAGGTTACAGAGGGTCCAATACATAGTATCCGAAATTACGACAAGTGGATAAGATTGAAAGTCAAGACTTCTGGTGGATACAGTGGAGGACCTGTGCTAAACAGCAAAAAACAAGTCATAGGTATTGCTGTTAGAAGTGAAGAAATTCATAATCTTGTTATTCCCGCTAACACTCTCAAACCAATTCTTTCTCGGTCTCAACCAGAAGAATCTTTTACACAGTGGCAGGAGAGGAAACAAATCCGCGCTTATACCCAATTAGTTCAAAGTCAAATTAATAAAAATTGTGAGAGCTATGATGAAGCCATAGCTAACTTGGATAAAGCAGCCGAGTTATATCCAGAATTTGCCCTGATTTTCTACAAACGCGGAACACTGAAGTCTGTTCTTGGGGAAACTAATAAAAAAAATAGTAATGAGGTAGAAGCACAACATCATTACCGAGATGCCATTGACGATTATACGGAAGCAATCAGACTATGTCCAGATTTTGCCGAACCTTACAACAATCGTGCTAATGCAAAACGTCTGCTTGGAATATCTGGAACCACTTCGGGTAATGGGGAGACTACGCATTATTTAAATCAAGCAGCAATTGATAGTAATACTGCCATTAAACTTGAACCAAATAAAGCTCTATTCTACCACACACGTGGAGAAATAAAGTATGCGTTTGGTGATTATTGCGCAGCAATAGATGACTATGAGAAAGCTCTTGAAATAGACCCCAATTATACTGATGTATTACCTGACCTTGAATTGGCACAAAAGGCAAAAAAGTAGCAAGTCTTTAGTCTCGTAGGTTGGGTTGAGGAACGAAACCCAACTTTTCTCAATCAGTTCTTGGTAGCATAAACTTTCAGTTTGTGCTGAATCGCGCATGCACAAACAAAAAGTTTACGCTACAGAAGAAACATCTGATGCAAAATAATCCTGAAAATCCTATAATCTTGTAAATCCTAGTTCAAACACAATACACCGATTCAGACAACATCCTGCCCCTCCAAATTATGCACCCGCATCACCTCATTCCCGCGCGGGTCAATCACCTTCACAGCGACACACTCATGTTCCCCAGCAGAAAATGGTAAAGACACTGTCCCACTGAACCTCTCAAAACTTTCAGCGTCAATCACACCCTTGAGATCGCGGGAGATTTTGCTCCACGCCTTTTCATCAGGAAAGAAGGCTTGCGTGATACAGAAAGTCCGACCATCATAATCCGAATCAACGAACCACGCTGCAACCTTATCCGCACCAGCCGAACTCACTGTGTTATCCACAGGATTATAGATATCCACACCGTCCATCGTGATAACGTGTTCTCCATCGTCATTTGTCCCAAGCGTCGTGCGAGGCAATCCAAACACTGTAAAAAGCTGACTGGTAGATGTCTTTTTCAGCAAGTCATCCATCACCACATCCGGACTGATATTTGCCATGTGGATACGCACCCTCGGATTCGGATCTTCTTGGATAATGATCTGTGCTGCACCATCAAAACTGAATCCCGCAAAAATCAACTCATCGTAACCGCGGCGCGACGCAGCAGGTAGGCAATCTTCAACTTGCATCACCGTAACAGGTCCGTGCTGAGGACCGAACGCAACAGCGACTCGGCGATCCGAATCACCATTTTCCCAACTACCTTCAGCGTGCAGTACACTTCCTTCAAGCGGATCAAGCGTATCGAATTTCTGTTTTTCATCTTCCGCAAACTTCACACCATCTTCCCGCAACAAACGAATCATCTTGTCAAGATACGCCTCGGCATTGACAGCCTCGTGTTCCTCAGTATCAGAGTCAAATGTGTCCTCTATCTCCTCAGGTTCGCCACCGATAGGAGACTCAACATCAAGGAATTCCTCCGGAGGTTGCACCGCCTCCACGGTGAACGGACCACTCACCCGTATCCGTTTCTTATCCACCTTTGGCTGATCAACTAACTCCTCACCGTCGGAGGCTGCAGCAATACATTCATTTACTTCGTCCATCTTTGCGCGCCATGCGTCGCGATAATCGGTCAATGCATCCTGCAATGCTTCCGTCCAATCATCGTCAGTATCAAAAGGCACTTCCCACTCCTGCCATGCCATCTCTGGCAGCTGCCAACGTCGTCTATTTGCATCGGTGATAGATCTTTTCCCGTCGCGTCTCTCCTTCTCTGCCAGTTTCGCAAGGAGTTTTGTGTGGATGTCGTCCGTGATTTCTGCTAATGCGTTGTTTAGAGTCTCTAACTTCTCTTTGAGGATCGGTTCGTGCTTTTCAAAGATAGGATCAAGTGCGGTGTTTTGAGCAATACTCCTGAGAGTGATGTGTGGGACGGTTTTATTGACAAACCCACTGGCGACACCATCAGTGTCGTCTTTGAGTTTGTAATATTCAAAACTACTTGTCAAGAGACGTTGCCGCGCTAAAGCGATTGAAACGCGACTCGTATCAATCGTAATCCATCGTCTACCCCACTGTTCTGCAACATAGGCAGTAGTGCCAGCTCCACAAGTCGGATCAAGAGCAATATCTCCAGGATCTGTAGTCATGAGGAGGCAACGTTCAACTACATTCGTAGTAGTCTGCACTATATATCGCAAATTCATTTCGCCTCTGGTATCATCCCAAAGATTGGTAATGGGAATTGCTGGAAAGTCATCCATATATCTGATGAACCCTATACGTTTATCCGTAGCACCAATTCGATCAGCATTTATTAATCGATGTATACCGACTTCATTAGTCTTCCATCCACCACTACCCAATGTGAATATTTTTTTTCTAAAATCTATGGGAAACCTGCTATTTGGTCCTCCGCTCTGGCTATTCAAGGCGTGAAGTCCAAACAGTTTCGCACCATCAGGAATATTGTCTAAATTCTGTCTCTCAACACTTTTTAAATTTCGTGTTGAACCGTCAGCTAATAATACATTTGGATAATTTGACAAACCGCTTTTAGATATAGCCTTTGGCATATAAAGTTGACGGTACTTCAACTCATCACTATTTTTCCCATACCAGATAATGTAATCTCCTACCTCATCTAACCCTTGAGACATAAGTGCTCCCGTTTTCCTAAAATGAATCAATCGAACAAAATTTTCTGGTCCGAATACCTCATCCATAATATTTCTCACTCTATGGACATTCTCATCACTAATCTGCACAAAAATACTCCCGCTGTCTGTCAACAAATCTTTTGCCACAATCAATCGGTCGCGGAGGTAAGCAAGGTAGGAATGGATACCGAGTGTCCACGTGTCGCGATATGCCTTTATCTGCTCCGCTTCACGCGTCAAATCTTGGTCTCTATCCTTAACATCTCGCTGAAATACTGTGGGTTGAAAGTTAGAAGAAAACTTGATACCGTAAGGCGGATCAATGTAAATCATCTGCACCTTCCCCGCGAGGTCTTCTCGTTTCGCGAGGGAACTCATTACCATCAGGCTATCGCCAAGAATCAGCCGGTTTGTCCAATCCACATCGTGCTTGTAAAACTCCACAGCCTCGTTATAGGTCTGCTGCGGATCTGCAAAAAGCTGACGTTGAACGTTCTCGCGTTCTGCTACTTTCAGAATCGCTTTCGCACTCACGCGTTCATGCACATGCAACGCAACCGGATCCACAGTGAAAGATTTCGCCTCCTGTTTCCCTGCCCATTCCAACCAAGGTTCGTGATGTTTAAGGGCATTAGCGATTTTTTCTGCTTCTTCTGGTTCAAGCGTTTGGCGCTGTGCTTTTTGGAGGAGTTCATGAAGTTCGTCAACATGGCCGTCAGGATCAGAACGCAGTATCGGTGGCAGGTGCGGGTTGTATGCGTATTCCTGTTCGGGAGTATCGGGAGTTCTCCCTTGTCCAGCCATACCCGCGGGTGGGTTGTTCCTTCGGGTTGCATTGTCGTGTCGGTAATCTTGGACCTCTCTTTGTTGCGTGGTGCGTCTGTTTCTTGCCATTATAAATCCTCTTTTACAGAAATCGAAAGCGTAAGTGACAGTGAAAATTGATACTTGACGAAAAGCCAAATATGGTATAACCTATGCGATAAGTGTAATATACACTATACCAGATAAATGTTCTTAAGTCAAAGGAGAAACCTATTAGTGACACAGCGTCCCAGTAACCGTCAATCTCAAATAAAGGATATTCTCAATCAAGACCTGAGCAGACTTGAGAATATCCTCCAAGCAGATGTCCTCACAATCTTTGGTCCGATATTACCTGGGTTGGAGAAGATTATCAAGGAATCTATTGAACGTATCCAAAATCATCGGGATCGAATAGCCATTGTTTTAGATACAGTTGGTGGTATCGTTGACGATGCGACTATTGAAAACAATCCGAAAATTGATGCTCAGCTTATATCGGATTTTTACCGTCTCGTTGATGCATCACAGGGTGTTATCCGAGGTGGAAGGGGAGCTAATTACAGTTTGTCACATCCGCTTGATTCCAAGGTCGTAGCAACCGATGATCCACGTCAGAATGAGGAAGATCTGAAAGAAGTGAAAAAGACCCGAACATAGGCAAGTTGTGTTTTAGTAAAACCTATGATTAATTGGGCATACTCAAACAGTGTAAATGCCTATGACAGGCATTCACACTGGCACAACCTAACAGGTTATGCTACACTGAAAAGAAAATCTACGGAAAGGAGTGGAATCGTGCGAGTACTAATTATGTCGGATATGGAAGGTGTTAGTGGTATTGTTGTGTGGGATCAGGTGAGCGGTGGCGCGGCGATGTTTGAAGAGGGTCGACACCTTTATACGGAAGAGATTAACGCTGCCGTGCGGGGTGCGAAAGCGGCAGGTGCGACGGAAGTCGTTGTCGTGGATTGCCACGGGGCAGGACAGGGGTGGACCTTTAATTCGCTGATCCCAGATAAGATTCATCCAGATTGTGAATGGGTCGCACATCACGGCTGGGGACGCTACGACGATATGTGGGAAGACGGTTGCGATGCGTGTCTACTTATCGGTATGCATGCCCGTAACGGCACACCTGATGGTGTTCTGTGCCATACGATTTCGAGTGTACAGTACCGGAATCTTTGGTTCAACGACGATCTGGTCGGTGAAACGGGTGTGAACGCTGCGCTTAACGGTGCTTACGGTGTGCCAATCGCGCTCGTTACAGGCGACGCGGCAGTCTGCCGAGAAGCCAAAGAACTCCTCGGCGATGAACTGCCAACAGTCGCTGTGAAAAAAGGGTTAAGCCGATTTAGCGCGAGACAACTGCCACCCGTTCGCGCACGTCAATTGATTGAAGATGCAACGAAAGCGGCACTCTCGGATTTCACACGCGTTAAACCGTACGTCCCGGATACACCGACGACAATCAAGATTGAACTCGCAAGCGTCGAGAAACTCGCTGAGTTCAAGGGACGATCGGGTATCGAGATCACCGGTCCTGTCACTGTTGAAAGCCGTGCGAAAGATTGGCTAACGGCGTGGAACCAGTTTTGGCCTTACGTCTAAGATTCGTCAAGTACGTCAAGCGGATCGCCGGCAGCGTCCTTTCGTTCTAAGATTTCGACTTCGTAGCCGTCAGGGTCGGTAATGAACGCCATCTTCATGCCGCCAGACGTGAACTGTTTACGCCATTCATCGGGCCAAATCTCCAGTCCGGCTTTCTCTAATCCGTCGCAAAATTCGACAATATCGGGGACACCGATAGCGAAGTGCATCAGGTCTTCTTGGACCTGAAGTTCAAAATCGGGTGAATAGGTTAATTCTAACGTGTGTGCGTTGCCCGGAAGTTCGAGATGTACGATCTGGTTGCCTGCCGGGGATTTATCGCTCCGACTGAGGACTTTAAATCCTAAGTGGTCGCAATACCAATTGATAGAACCGTCAAGGTCGCTGACGCGAACCCGTGTATGTAAAAAAACTGCCATGTCAGTCTCCTTTTTAAGAATTATGCGAACATGATAACACACTCGGCAGGTTTTGGCAAGAAATTTGCGCTTGTTTTGGTGCCATTTTATTCTTGAAAATTGACATAATACTGTGTATAATGAAACTAAATAACAAAGAAGGGAGAACCTCATGGCACATACCTATACTGCGCTCATCCAGCAACGCGGAAAGTGGTGGGTCGGACGGATCCAGGAAATTCCGAGCGTGAATTGCCAAGAAAAAACACGCGACGAATTGTTAGATACACTAAAAATAACCCTCGGCGAAATACTCGAAATCAACCGCGAGGAAGCCATTAGCCTCGTCGAAAATGGTTATCAGGCAGTTGCCATCCAAATATGAAACGAAGAGCGTTGATTAAACATCTCAAGAAGCACGGTTGTTTTTTGATTCGTGAAGGGAAAAAGCACGCTGTATGGGGGAACCCTGTGATGAATACGAAAACTCCTGTGCCTCGTCATACTGAGATTGATAATCAATTGGCTAAAGAAATCTGTAAACAGTTAGCGATCCCAACGCTATAAGTTGCCTAAATGTGCCCCGTGTCCTTGTGATGCTACCCACACGTTAAAGTATGGAAAAACTACGGAATAATTAAAATGACTCGAAAAACCGATAGACCTAATGTTCTCTTTATCATGTCGGACCAGCACCGGTACGACTATCTCGAAACCGTTGAGAATGCGCCGCCTGCACTCAATACGCCTAACCTACGACGGTTAGCAGAAGCCGGTGTGAGTTTCCCAAATTGCACAGTCAATGCGCCGGTTTGTGCGCCATCACGGATCGGACTTGCATCCGGTCTGCAACCCTCTCGATTGGGCGCAGTGGATA
>CAZGAW010000145.1:0-8506 GCA_964523645.1 uncultured bacterium
GGACGAACTGTTGAAGCATCTTTCAGATGAAGAATGGGGACACGTCTCCCTATTGATTGGAGCGACCCCTGAAGATGTTCAGATTTGGTAACCAAGGATTTGTATCATGGCATCTGAAACGCTAAAGCAAAAAATTTATGATACACTTAGAGCCGGTTCTTTCCCCGAACCCGACTATTTTATTGATGTTTTCGACGATGACGACGAACGGATCCGCATCCTTGTCATCAGTCGTAAATTCGACATCTATGAATACAAACGCTCAGAACGCGAAGATCGGATCTGGGAAGACATTGTACAAGTGCTATCCGAAGATGAACTTGACCGCATTTCCCGTATCGTTGCGGTGAACCCTGAAGAAATTAAAATCTATACCTAATGCTAGACACGATTCTTTTGAACTCCGAAGGAGGTAGAAACTATGTTTATCCAGAGCATCAAAGCCTGTCTTCGGTTTCTCGGAATTCTGTTTCTGAGGGTGCTACTTGGAATCGTAATTGCTTACGGATGGTTGTTTGCTGTGCCGTATATCTTTCACATTGTAATGGAGGTCAGGATTCCACCTGACATTTTCGATCATTTCTACGATACGGGACCTCCGCTGGAGGAACGCTACGGCGGTAGCGCAGCGGAATTTTATGGTGCTGCTCGGCAGGTTGCGATATTAGGTGCTTTTACCATTTTCTATGTTGGGATGGTCTGGGGTTTTTTACAGGGACGCTTGGATATCCGGAAATGGTTAAAAAAACGGCATGCGTAGAAAGTTAGGAAAAATTATGAATCACATTGAATTTTATCAAGCAAAACTCAATTATGAAACGGATTCTTGGGATCTCTATGAGGCACTCAATAACGGGGAACCTATCGTCGTCATAGATGCGCGTTCCCCAGAGGCGTACGCACTTGAACACATACCCACATCCATAAATATTCCGCATCGAACGATGTCTGAGGCAACGACACGGGAACTCGATAAATCTAAGGTGTATGTGACATATTGCGATGGTATCGGCTGTAACGCTTCCACCAAAGGTGCCTTGAATATGGCGAAATTAGGGTTTCAGGTTAAGGAATTGATGGGCGGCTTAGATTGGTGGAAACGCGATGGCTATGAAACGAAAGGTGAGCAGGGAGCTCCGGGAACGGAAGTTGTGTGCGGATGTTAAATACGACAGTCAGGTTTAATTTGCAACTCCTCAAAAGATTGTGTATAATTAACATCGGTCTGTTTCATTTGCAACAAAAATACCTTTTTCCGAAAATTCTTTAAAGAAAATGGATTTAATTTGCAATTGCGGATGAGATAGGTTATAATTAACACTAACAATCCCCCATAGCTCAGTCGGTAGAGCAGATGGCTGTTAACCATCGTGTCGGCGGTTCGAGTCCGTCTGGGGGAGTTCTCAATTTTGCTGGCGGGCTTTGTCACTCTTTTGTTTGTCAAGGTTCGTCAGCAAAAATTTTTAACCTGTTCTTGTTCAACTCGCACCACTTCTCCAATGGAGGTTAACATGCCGAAGAAGTTTACCGATGCGCAGCTGGATGAACTCTTAGCGAAAGGCTACTTGATTGTCCCCGACTACTATTCAGGAGATCAACTCGCAGAGATGCAAGCCGCGCAACGCCGTGTACTCCCGACATGGGAAGAAGTTAAAGACGATCCACCGCCCGGTAGAGCGACTTTGACGGAATTCCCGCCCGCTGAAATGGCTTTATTGCGTGCGATCGTGGACCACGATGCATGGGATTTTGCACGTAAATTTCTGAAAACCGATCATATTCACTACCGTGCGGGATGTATGATTGCACGCTATCCCGGATTTAAAGGACCGGGCATCGATAGCGATCCAAGCAATTTGCACATCGATAACGGCAACAACTCACTGCTACCACAGTCCGAAAGTGCTCGTGAATTCGGACAACTCGGCTTTTGGGTCCACCTCGAGGATGTTGACAAAGACCAAGCACCGCTTAGATTACTTGCTAAGGAACACGGACGGGATACCTCTAAATACGAACAGCTTGTTTGTAAGGGTGGAACCGTCTGTATCTTCAACAACTATACGTTGCACTCAGCAAGTGATTATCTACGGGAAGACGGACAACGCTTCACATGGGGATTCGGTTTAGGACGGGCAGACCACTATTGGGAAGGCTTTCGACACTACACAGACAAAGGTCGGAATCTGACATTCTCGAAATTCATCGGTACGCTGACAGCCGCAGAGCGCGAAGTTTTTCGGTTCCCACCTGCGGGTCACCCGTATTACACACCGCAAACACTTGAGGCGTTAGAGGAACAGTATCCCGGCTGGAATGCTCGCTGCGAGTATTAGATATGTTATTTTCGCTGTACTTGGACTTCGGTGGTTTAAGGTAATAGGATTTATGTATGAACCGAGATTTTCAAATTAAACAGGAGTTTTTTCAAGCATTAACGCAATTCGTCTCATCGCTTGATGAACATGTGAGTACAGATGATGGACAATGGCGTATAAAGGGATTTATTGATGTATGTCGAAATATTTATACAATTTCTTCGGATACCAAAATAATATCCAAGATTCTTGAAATACATCTCTTCCCTCGTATTCTCGATTTCGCAGAAGAGACTGGATACCGAGTGGTTCTTGCTGAACATCAGAATTACTATCCAGACATCTCTTTCGTGCGTGCGGATAACGAAGACATCAAATTCGCTGTTGATTTTAAAACGACATATCGCTTGGTGGATTATCCAGAGTTTTGCAATGAATTCACATTGGGTTCCCACGGGAAATATTTCGTAAATAGAGAAAGCTCAAAGAACATTCAATTCCCCTATGGTCAATACCAAGGACATTTCTGTTTGGGCATTATTTACAGCAGGCATACGGAGGGGGAAGTAGATGAAACTCGCACTTATGGGTTTGAAGAACTTCATTCGATATCTTCCGTCATAAAAGACTTCAAATTCTTTCTCGCTGAAAAGTGGAAGATAGCAAGCGACAAAAGCGGTAGTGGCAATACCGCGAACATCGGAAGTATAAATAAAATTGCTGATATAATCTCAGGACGCGGTATGTTCTCAGACTTGGGTGAAGAATGGTTCGATGATTATTGGATGAACTATGGTAAGATTACTATCACGGAAGATGGTGGTAAAACGAAACAGATTAAAAGTTTGAAAGACTTTGTTGCATATAGGGGTGGGGATGTTCGGTTAATTGTACCCAAAGCAAGAAAAATAGGGCTGAGGAGTCAAAACCAATGACGAAAGTTATGATTCCACCGATTAAGTGTCAAGGAATTAAAAGCAAACTTGTTCCTTTTATAAAACGATCTGTGGACTGGTCTTTTGAAGGTAGATGGATTGAACCTTTTATGGGATCAGGTGTTGTTGGTTTCAATATCACACCGCGCGACGCGATCTTCGCAGATAGTAATCCACATCTGATTAACTTTTATAACGCGATTGCGAGTGGGAAGATTGATGGTCTGAAAGTGAGAGACTTCCTTGAACGGCAGGGGGAAATTCTATCAAGATGTGGGCAAGATTACTATTATCAAGTTCGAGAGCGATTTAATGAAACACATGAACCCTTGGATTTCCTTTTTTTAAATCGTTCTTGCTTCAATGGTATGATTCGGTTCAATCGTAAAGGAGACTTTAATGTTCCTTTCGGGCACAAACCACAGCGATTTTCTAAAGGATATATCACAAAGATTGTGAACCAAGTTGACTACGTTCATGTTATGTCAAGGCATGCTAACTGGTCATTTGTCTGCCAAGACTTTAGAGAAACGCTCAAAGACATTTCTGACGATGATTTCGTCTACTGTGATCCGCCTTATGTTGGACGACACGTCGATTATTTCGATAGTTGGGACGAAAAAAACGAACAATACCTATTTGAGATACTGCGTCAATCACCTTGCAGGTTTATCTTATCCACTTGGCATAGTAATCAGTACAGGGAAAATGTTTTTCTTGAGACACTGTGGTCGGGATTTCAGGTGTTAACTAAAGAACACTTTTATCACATTGGCGCGAAAGAGAAGAATAGAAAACCGATGCTTGAAGCGTTGGTAATGAACTTCACGCCTAAAGACTCGCATGAAGAACCGATAGCGCGCACTGAGCAACTTTTGCTTCTCGATAAGTTAGCAGCGTATCAAAGAAATGAGAACTTAGCACTGTGAAATTGAATTATGTTGTCTGTTCAGTATGAGTTTTTATAGTAAATCCCGCAATTAACGATACACCCACGGGAAGGCGAGGTGTTTTTGATAGGGTGTTTCCTCTAGAAACCTCGCCAGCGGCGGAAGGGCATTGGCGTTTATAGCGTGCGCCCTTATTTTGAGGAATTACTATAAATTTTCATCATGAAGCGTTAAAAAGCAGTTTTTCGGAGCGGTTCGGACATCAACCATCCGATGACGTTGACGATATCGTCCTGCCGTTCCTGTAGCATCACTTCAATAAGTGCGGGTTTTTCAGCGGCGAGTGCATCCCGTAACGTGTCCTTGAAATCACCCAAATTCTCAACCCGCTTGCCATACGCACCGAAAGATTTTGCGAATTCCACAAAATCCGGATTCAGTAAGTCTGTATCAATTGTGCGTCCCTCACATCCTTTCTGTTGAGACCCCTTAATCGCTGACAATGCACCGTCGTTCACCACAACCGCCACGACGTTGATGCCGTATTTCATAGCGGTTGCCATCTCCACGGCGCCCATCAAGAAACCCCCGTCACCACTGAAGCAGATAACAGGTCGATCGGGATAGGCGACCTTCGCACCGATAGCCGCGGGATAGGCGTGTCCTAATGCCACTCCGATGTTCGGGTAGAGGAACGTCCTCGGATCGTAGATCGGAAATTCAGCGAAGGAAGCGTAGCCGAGGGCGTGGACATCAATCGCGTAGATGGTGTCGCGTGGTAGCACCTCTTGGAATTCGTGAATGATCGGTAACGGCGGTTGGGCATCGTGCGCTGTTCGGAGTTGTGTGAGTACCTCGTTCCATCCGTTTTCACCGGGGGCTACATCCTCAATGAGTGCCTGCAACGTCAGTTTCAGATCCCCAACGACACCGATATCGCAAGGGTATTCAAGCCCAATTTCATCAGCGTCTTCATCAATTTGGATAAAGGGTTCCGGTAGTTCCAGACTCCAATTTCGGGTATCGATGGAGGTAAAGCGGGGTCCGATACCGATTAAACAATCAGCGCGTTGGAGTGCTTCGCGTCCGAGATAGCCGTAGCAGATTTGGAGTGCTAACGGGTGATCTTCCGATAAAACACCCTTTCCATTGCGGGTGACGATGACAGGTGCGTTCAGTTTCTCGGCGAGGAGACGGAGCTCATTTCGGGCGTTTGAATGAAAGACGGCAGAACCGGCGAAAATCAGGGGCATCTTGGCGTTGCGGATGGTTTCAACTGCCGTGCTGAGTGATGTATCGTCAGGCGGCGGTAATTCGGAACGTTCAACACGGGGCGGGATTCGGACATCTCCTTCCCCAGTGACGACATCCATCGGAAATTCCAAGAATGTAGGTCCCGGTCTGCCGTTGCGCATCGCTTTAAAGGCGTTTTCAACAACGATAGGGATTTCAGCGACAGTGTGTGCGATGGCACAGTACTTGGTAATCGACTCAAAAAACCGCATCTGATCCAAACCGTGGAACATTTTGCTGGGGTGTTTGCTGTAAAGGCTGGAATCACTCTGTCCAGTAATCAGTAAGACGGGGGCACAATCGGTGAACGCCTCTAAAATCCCTGTTGATGCGTTACTGGCACCCGGTCCTGGGACGGTAATAGCGACTCCAACTTCACCTGTTGCGCGAGCGAAACCGTCTGCCATCTGTGTGGCTGCATATTCATGCCGGACGAGGTAGTGATCAATCGTGCCTTTGCCGCGTCGCAGCAGTGCATCGTAGATTTGAATGTTTTGGGTGCCGGGCATCCCGAAAACCGCTGAAACGCCTTGTGCTTTCAAACATTCAATGAGAATATCTCCGCCTTTCACTTATGGGTCTCCTTTGTGTTCTCTGAGGAAATTTTCTAACCACGCATCGGGATCGTATCCCAATCGGCGTAGGAGCTGGCAACCGACACGTTTTAGAAATTTTGGGATAAGATTAAAGAGTTTAAGTCGCCAATTCATAATAGGGAATCGGGATGACAAATCCTTCCTACTGAAGATTCGGGATGACAAATCCCTCCTACAAGATAGCGTTTCCGCTATTTTTATCGAAAAAGTGCATTCGTTCTGGAACAAACGTGACGTAGAGATGCTGTCCAATTTCCGCTTCAAAGTTGGGGGCTGTACATGATTTAAGAATCGTGTGTGCGCCTGATGTATCTGTGCCGAGCGTCAATTCGACGATTGTTTCTGCGCCGAGGGGTTCACTGCTATAAACCTCAGCCTGAAAGGCATTCGGTATCGACTGATGGCTGACAATAACATCCTCAGCGTGTGTGCCGAAGATAAGATCTCGGTCTGAACCGCTGTCATTTACAGTTTTGATAATCCTTGCATCCTGAATTACCACTGCGTTATCTCTGCCAAGATCGGTTGCTAACTGCAAGCGAAGTTCGTCATTCGCGTTGGAGATGTCGCACGGAATGCAATTCATGCTTGGATTCCCGATGAAGCCAGCGACAAATAGGTTAGTCGGGTGGTTGTAGATTTCAGCAGGTGTTCCGAGTTGTTGGATTCTGCCGGCTTCAAGAACAGCAATCCTATCTGCCATTGACATCGCTTCGATCTGGTCGTGTGTTACGTAGAAAGTCGTTGTGCCGAGTTCACGTTGTCGCCAGCGGATTTCTGCTCGCATCTCGGTCCGAAGTTTCGCATCAAGATTGGAGATCGGTTCGTCCATGAGGAAAACTTGCGGACGACGTACCATTGCGCGTCCGAGTCCAACCCGTTGTGTTTCGCCGCCACTCAACTGGTTCGGGGTCCGCATGAGCAGATGTTCGATATGCAGCATCTGTGCAATATCCTTGACGCGTCGGTCAATCTCCTCGGCAGAGAGTTTTCGGGGATGCAGTGGAAACGCCATGTTTTCGTAGACGCTTAGGTGTGGATAAAGGATATGCGATTGGAAGACAAAAGCCACATCGCGTTCGGCGGGGGTTTTGTCGTTGACGCTAACTTCGTCCAAATAGATGGTACCTGCTTCGGGGGTGTCCAAACCGGCGATACACCGAAGCGTCGTCGTTTTTCCTGCCCCCGTCTGACCGAGCAGTACAAAGAACTCTTCGTCTCGGATGTCGAGATTGATATCGTCGAGTGCGATGAGGTCGCCGAACCTTTTTGTAATGTTTTCCAGTCTTACTGTTGCCATGGATAATTTTACGATACTGTGTTGTGGATATTGTTGTAATATAGCACAAATCGCGTTTAGCGGTCAACAAGAATCCTCCGATCAAAAAATAATTCGGCAATATTGTGATTTGTGTTATCATAGTGCCAAAGGAGGTGTTTTCTCATGACAAAACACCATGCGAGCTTGAAAATGTCCTTAAAGTGTATTTTGGAAAGGTATTGCGTCATTATGTTCGTCGGGGGGCTTGCCCTCGCTATCAGCGGTTGCGAACGAGATGACCTAACACTTCCAGCGGAAACAACAACATCGCTTCCAGTGGAAAAAACACCGCCCCCAGCGGGAAAAACAGCAACACCTCCTGCAGCGGAAAAAACACCGCTTCCTGAAGGCATGGTGCTGATTCCCGAGGGCGAGTTTCAGATGGGCAGTAACGATGCGGAGGCAGATGGCGATGAGCAGCCGGTGCGCACCGTCTATGTAGATGCGTTCTATATGGACGAAACAGAAGTGACGAATGCGCAATTCAAAGAATTTGTGCTTGAAAACCCGCGTTGGCAGAAGTGGGAGATTAACGGAAGATTTCACAATGGGCGTTATCTCTGGGACTGGGACGGGAATAACTACCCAAAAGGTAAAGACAAACATCCGGTTGATCATGTGAGTTGGTATGCGGCGATGGCATACTCGAAGTGGGCAGGAAAGCGTCTGCCGACAGAGGCGGAATGGGAACGCGCCGCGCGCGGGGGCTTCGTCGATCAGAAGTATCCGCATGGGAACACGCTAACGCCGCGGGATGCGAACTACGGCAACAACGTTAAAGATACCACCGCCGTCGGTAGGTATCTTCCAAACGGGTATGGATTGTATGATATGGCGGGTAACGTGAGCGAATGGTGTTTAGATACATACAATAGTCGATTCTATGCTACATTTCCACAGGAGGGTGTTGCGCGCAATCCGTTGTCGGGTGCGGACACGATTCAGTGGCTATTGGATAACTTCACAAATGTTAATGTTGATGTTTCCCGCGTCCGGCGCGGTGGTAACTGGTTCGATATGGATCGACTCCCGCGTGTCGCCGCTCGCAGAGACACCAAGCCAAAGGGTGCGTTCGCCGTCATCGGTTTCCGTTGTGTGAGGCCTGTAACTGTAACCCCCTAACAGACTTTACCCTTCCAAAAATGTTCAACAA
>CAZGAW010000146.1:0-8319 GCA_964523645.1 uncultured bacterium
TCAGTATGGCACCTATGATTGATTGTGTCTTCCTGCTCCTGATCTTCTTCATGGTATCGACAACCTTCTCACCGATCCCGGGCCTCCGGGTGCAGCTACCCCCACCGGGGAAACCCTCACCCGATAAACCGAAAGGTCTAACTGTCCGGATCGCAAACCCAGAACCCGGTGCTGACAGAGGCACTATGGTCCTGAACGATGAGGTCGTCCAGATTGATGAAATGTTCAACCGGTTCATCAACGCACCTGAGGAAGCAACAAGCATGTTGATTATCCAGTCTGAACGAGAAGTGCTACATGAACAGATCGTGCAAGTAATGGATATCGCAAAACAGGCAGGTATAGATAAAATCGGGTTCGCTATTGTCGCGAGAGACTGACCCGTCTCACGCGATAGCAATAGCACTGTCCCCTCTATAGAAGGAGAATTCAGATGGCTTTAAACATGTCTCGACGCAAGAAAACAGGCGATGATGATGACATTCCGATGGCACCTATGATCGATTGTGTCTTTTTGTTGCTTATCTTCTTCATGGTATCTGCTGTCATGCGGGTCCCCCCGCCCTTCACCGTCACCTTACCCGATTCTGCAACGAAGCATGAATTTACACGGAAGAAGTATAACCTCTTCATTAGCGGTGATGGACGGATTTCGATTGATGACCAAGAGATGTTGACACTGGAAGACATGGAACTTTTCATTGCAGCACACGAAAACCAGATCAGCACACTCATTATCAAGGCGGACAAGCGTGCGAAACACGGTGTCGTTATTGATGTGGTGGAACGAGCGAAACAACGCTCCAGTAAAACGGAGGGGCTTGAAATCGCTTTCGCGGTCTCGGAAGAAGACTGAAGACTGCAATACAGTTAACAAAAAAGGCAGCTTTCGCTGCCTTTTTTTTTGCATCATAAACCGATTTAATTCAGTTAAAACGAGATTATTGACTCGAAACACTGTTCAAAGAACACGCGTAACTTCATAAACCTTCAGGTGTTTTAAAATAACAATAGAAACGAATAAAACGTCGTCCTTTTGTCGCGAGAGACTGACCTGTCTCACGCGATGACAATAGCACTATCCTCTCTATAGAAGGAGAATTCAGATGGCTTTAAACATGTCTCGGCGAAAGAAAACAGGCAATGATGATATTCCGATGGCACCTATGATCGATTGTGTCTTTTTGTTGCTTATCTTCTTCATGGTATCTGTTGTTATGCGGGTCCCCCCGCCCTTCACCGTCATACCCGATTCCGCAACGCAGCACGAATTTACACGGGAGAAGTATAATCTCTACATTGACAGTGATGGACGGATTTCGATTGGTGACCAAGAGATGTTGACACTGAAAGACATGGAACTTTTCGTTGCAGCGCATAAAAACCAGATTAGCACACTCATTATCAGGGCAGACAAACCCCCGAAACACGAGATCGTCATTGAAGAGCGATAAATCGGGTTTGCATTGTTGCACGAAACTGAAGAGGAAAGAGAAAATAATAACGCCGTGCTGGCTGGGTTCCGCAATCCACAAGCACGGCGTTATTAATGGTGTGTTGAATAAAAATCTTGTAATTTAACGGTAGCCTATCATATCAGGACTTTGAACCTCTGCGTTTTCTGCGTCCTGCGGCTCTCCTTTTAAGTTGGACGGGTGCCGGAGGTGGTGGCGGCGGCGGTGTTACAACTTTCCAGAAGTGTGAAAGGTGAGTTTCCCAATTGGTAAGGATTTTCTCAGCATATTCACTGTTAGTATAAGCCGCGTGATTCTGTATGAGTGCCATCAGATTCTTAATATCTGTCTCACTGGTTACCTTTTCTAACTTTACCCAGTCCGAGTTGTATTTCTTCTCGAACTGTTGTTTTTCATCAAGAACGTAAACAGTGCCGCCGGTCATCCCAGCACCAAAGTTTCTGCCGGTTTCACCGAGAATCACGACCGTCCCTGCTGTCATATATTCGCAACCGTGGTCCCCTACACCTTCAACAACAGCAGTTGCCCCGCTGTTTCGGACACAGAACCGTTCACCGGCTCTGCCCGCTGCATAAAGTGTACCACCTGTAGCACCGTACAATACTGTATTTCCGATAATTGTGTTTTCATAAGTTGGGAACTGTGCAGTCGGCGCGGGTTTAATAATAAGTTCTCCACCTGCCATACCCTTGCCTACGTAATCATTAGCTTCACCTGTCAATACGAATTGTACACCACTGATACAAAAAGCACCGAAGCTCTGGCCCGCACTACCACTAAACTCACACTGAATCGTCCTGTCAGGCAAGCCGGTATCCCCGTAGTGCGTCGCAATTTTACCGGATAACCTTGCTCCTACTGTGCGGTGCGTGTTTCGAATGGGATAGGAGAGTTGGATCGATGTTTTCTGCGAGATTGCCTCCTTGGCATCGTCCAGAATTTGATCATCAAGAGAAACGTCATCCCGATTGTTTCGCTTTTGTAAATGGTAACGCGGCTGCGTTCCAGTGGGGTCAGCAGGCGTTAGGATTTCGTTCAAATCCAGTGTTCCCGCTTTGGGATAATCTGCCAAATCGACAGGTTGGAGCAGTTCTGGACGTCCGATAATATCGTTCAGGCTTCGATAACCGAGATTGGCGAGGATAGCTCGCACTTCATTTGCCACACCGAGCATAAAATTAACGACCATTTCAGGCGTACCGGGATATTTCGCACGGAGTGCTGGATCTTGGGTGGCTACACCGACCGGACACGTGTTTAAGTGGCATTGACGCGCCATCACACAGCCTGTTGCGACCATTGCGATTGTTCCAAACCCGTATTCTTCTGCCCCCAACATCGCGGCAATAATAATATCGCGTCCGGAACGCATTCCACCGTCTGCCCGTAGCACAACACGGTCCCGTAATTCATTTGTCACGAGGGCGCGCTGCGTTTCAGCAAGACCGAGTTCCCAAGGGGTTCCTGCGTTCTTAATGGAACTAAGCGGAGAGGCACCAGTACCCCCTTCATGACCACTTATTTGGATCACATCAGCATAGCCCTTTGCTACCCCCGACGCAATCGTTCCAACCAGAAATTCGGATACCAGTTTTACAGCTACCTTTGCCTGCGGGTTCGCCTGTTTCAGATCGTAGATGAGCTGCGCCAAATCTTCGATGGAATAGATATCATGATGCGGTGGCGGCGAGATTAGCGGAACTCCTGGCACAGAATGTCGAAGAGAGGCGATTTCAGCTGTTACCTTATGTCCTGGAATCTGTCCACCTTCTCCCGGTTTTGAACCTTGAGCCATCTTAATTTCCAACTCCTTCGCCGATATGAGGTATGTTGGGGTCACACCGAAACGTCCAGAAGCCACCTGTTTAATGGCACTGGAGGCAAGATCGCCGTTAGGTTGTGGTTTGAAGCGTGCACTGCTTTCACCACCTTCTCCACTCCCAGATTTTGCACCGAGGCGGTTCATCGCAATTGCTAAGGTCTCGTGTGTCTCGCGACTTAATGCCCCGAAGGACATACTGCCAGTTGTAAAACGCCGAACGATATCTTCTGCTGGTTCCACCTCTTCAATTGGGATAGGGGTACTCGGCTTAAAGGCAAGTAGGTCTCGTAAACTCGAAGGCTCTCCATCCTCAACAGCAGTAGCATATTTTTCGTAGTCCTCCGGTTTACCTTCTTTGACAAACCGGTGAAGTGCTTTAAACACCGTAGGGTTAAAGGCGTGGAATTCGCCGTTCCTACGGAATCGGAAATAGCCTGCTTCCTCCAAGGCAGTGCCCCCTTCGCTTCCAGAGAACGCTTTTGCGTGGAAGTGGAGCGTCTCTGCTGCGATTTCAGCAAAGCCAATGCCATTTAAGCGTGAGGTGGTGCCTGTAAAGCACTTATCAATAACCGTTGCCTTGATACCAAGTGCTTCAAAGATCTGGGCACCGTGATAACTGGATACCGTCGAAATTCCCATCTTTGCCATAATTTTCAAGATACCTTTTTCGACGGTTTCTTTATAGATTTCAATGGCTTCTGGCGCGGTCATTTCAGCGAATTCACCGTCTTCAACAAGTTGAACAATCGTTGAGAAGGCAAGGTAAGGATTGATTGCAGTTGCGCCGTAACCAAGCAGAACGGCAAAGTGATGCTCTTCTCTGGCATCTCCAGTTTCAGCGATGAGGCTTACCCGCATTCGTTTTCCTTCGCGAATCAAATGATGGTGGACAGCACCGATAGCAAGTGCCATCGGAATCGGGGCAAGGTCGAAACTAACTTCCTTGTCACTTAATATGAGAAGCGTTATTCCTTTATCAATCGCCTCGGAAGCGCGTTGACATAATCTCTCTAAGGTATCTTCCAAACCTTGCTTACCAGAGGCTACAGGGAAACAAGCAGAGAGCGTTTCTATCTGAAAATCAGGTATATCCAGTTCACGTAGTGCTTGTAAATCTGTGTTTGTCAAAATTGGCGAGTGTAACCGAATGAGTCGGGCGTGTGCTGGCGTTTCTGTGAGCAAACTATACTGTTTTCCGAGATGTGTTGTCAGAGACATCACCAAACGTTCCCGGATTGAATCAATGGGTGGATTCGTAACCTGTGCGAAACGTTGTTTGAAGTAGCTATAGAGTAAACGCGGATGTCGAGAAATCACAGAGGGCGGTGTGTCGTCGCCCATTGAACCGACTGCTTCCTTCGCTTCCGTTACCATCGGTTTGATAAAGCGTTCCACATCTTCAGTCATATAACCGAAAGCTTTCTGGTATGTTGACAACTGTTCAGGAACAATATCTGTCGTGACAGGAGAACCATTTTTTTCTAACGGGAGTTTTACGATCCCTTTCTGCACCCACTCAGTATAAGGTTTCTGCTTAGCAACCGCATGTTTAATCTCGGAATCTTTCAGCAATTTACCTTCTGCTGTATCAACAGCAATCATTTGTCCAGGACCCAAACGTCCCTTCTCCACGACACGACTGTCATCAAGTTCAATAATTCCAACTTCGGAGCCCATAACAACCGTACCGTCTTCTGTGACCTTGTATCGGGCAGGACGGAGTCCATTTCTATCCAAACTTGCCCCGACAACAATACCATCTGTAAACGCGACTGCCGCCGGTCCGTCCCAAGGTTCGCTGATACATGAGAGATAATCGTAACAGGCTTTCAACACATCCGGCATATCGGAAATCTGCTCATAGGCTTCGGGAATCAGACACATCATAGCATGTAGGATACTGCGACCAGAATGTGTTAACAATTCTAACACGTTATCGAGACTCATTGAGTCGCTTCCATTCGGGTTGATAATCGGGATGAGTTTTTTGATGTGTTCGTTCCAAAGGGGTGACTGCAAGTCGGCTTCACGCGCCCGCATCCAATTTCGATTACCCATCAAGGTGTTGATTTCGCCGTTATGTGCAAGCGTATGGAAAGGTTGGGCGAGCATCCATGTGGACGAGGTGTTTGTACTGTAACGTTGATGGAAAACGGCAAGCGAAGCTTGAAAGTCTGGGTCTTTTAAATCTGGATAAAACTGGGCAAGTTGGGGTGCTACCAGTAGCCCTTTATAAACAATCGTTCGATGTGAAAAAGAGGCGATATGGAATTCATCAAGTGATGCCGCGGTAACACGATGTTCTAATTCTTTGGATATCAGATACAAGAACTGTTCAAAAGCATCGTCGGTGAGTTGTTCTGGACGTCCCACCAATACCTGTTGGATTTCCGGTAGCGTTTCCAGTGCCGTAGCACCGAGCGCGGAGAAATCCTGAGGGACCGAACGCCACCCCAGCAAGGGAACACCGTACTGCTTTAATATTTCTTCAACAATTGCGCGCCCGTGCGCTTGTGCGTCGCGATCATGTCTCGGCAGGAAAATCATCCCGACACCCATATCATTTATAGAATCAAGGTGGACTCCAAGTTTTTGAAGTTCTTTTTGAAATATTTTCTCCGGAATCTGCGTTAAAATCCCTGCGCCGTCTCCTGTTTTGGCATCAGCCGCCACTGCACCTCGATGTGTCAAATTTGTGACCGCTTGGGTCGCCATTTTGATAATATCGTGGCTCCGATTTCCGAAGCGGTTCGCGACAAAACCAACGCCACAGGCATCTTTTTCTTTTAATTCATTATACATTTGTAAACTGACTCTCCATACGTTCTTCTATATTTCTTTGCATTGGCATTGTAGAGTGGACTTTCTGCACCTCACCATTTTGTATTTAATCTGCGGGCGAGGTTTACCCGTATGAGTCCGACTCCTTTTTATTAGGGGTACGAACAATCGAAAAACGGATTCCGCTTTCAAGGCTGGATAGAATGGTTTCGTACGGCTTAAATCGGACGCTGACTACTCGTATCCTGCCAGAGGTAGCGCGCCTCAAGGCAAGAAAGCCTTTGGAATCAACGGCGATTCGCGATCGCGTCAACGGTGATACACGACCGACTTGGCGGGCTTACATGCTTAGGTTCGGTTCCTAATCTTTGAACCGAAACCGCCTGTAGTCTTAATATTATACCTTAATTTAAGCCGAAAGTCAAAAAAATCCCTTTAACCTCAATAGCCAACCGCACACCCATCCCGTCTCGGATCTGAACCTGCAGCAAGCGTACCAAAGGATGGATTGATAAAAATTGCTTGTCCACCGCCAAAAAAAGTGTTTCCCGGTATAATATGATGTCCTTTTTGTGCCAATGCGGCTTGTGCATTCATCGGAATGCCTGTCTCCAGCATAACCCGCGAGTCATCCATCACTCGAAATCGAGGCGCATCCAATGCATTCTGCACATCCATATTGAAATCTACAAGATTGCTCACAAATTGCAAATGTCCCTGTGCCTGCATTTGTCCGCCCATGACCCCGAAGGTAACCAATGGAACTCCGTTTTGTGCAATCATACCGGGGATAATCGTATGTAGTGTACGTTTATGCGGCGCAATACAATTTGCATGATCGGGATTAAGCGAGAAACCTGCGCCCCGATTTTGTAACATAATACCCGTATCACCAGCAACTAAGCCTGAACCAAACCCAGCAAAGAGACTGTTGATAAAGGACACGACATTTCGCTCCTCGTCAACTACAGACAGGTACACCGTATCACTCCCCACTGCAAGAACACCAGGGTTGGGTTGCACGTTTGCTCGTTCCGGTGAGATACGCTCTCGTTGGCTTTGTGTATAGTCGTTGGAAAGTAATCCATCTACTGGCACGTCTACAAATGTCGGATCTGTCACGTATTCATAGAGATCCGCGAATCCTAATTTCATTGCTTCGATTGCATGGTGTAGATGTTCAGGACTGTTATGCCCCATTTCTCCGAGTTCAAATCCCTCAACAATATTGAGTGCGAGGAGCGCAGCGATGCCCTGTCCATTTGGTGGGATCTCATAAACATCATAACCTCGATAATTTACAGAAATCGGTTCTACCCAATCCGACTTGTGCTCAGAAAAGTCCTGTTGTGTAAACAGCCCGCCGTTTTCATCGGAAAATTTCACGATTTTGTCGGCAATTTCCCCTTCATAGAAGGCATCACGTCCACCCTCTGCAATCAACTGAAATGTTCGTGCGAGGTTGGGTTGATGAAAGATTTCCCCGGGTGCTGGTGCTTTTCCATTCTTAAGGTATGTCCGTGCTGTGTCAGGATGCTGTGCTAACATTCCTGCACTTCCTTGCCATGCAAGACTAATCTGTGGGCTGACAGGAAATCCTTTTTCCGCGTAATTGATAGCAGGCCGAAGCACCTCTGCTAATGACATTGTTCCGCATTCATCAAGGAGCGTTGCCCATCCGTCGATTGTACCAGGGACGGTGACGGGATACATACTTCCAAAAGAAGGGATACCCGTCAACCCTTGTTTGGTAAAAAAATCCAGTGCTGCAGCGTAAGGTGCTCTACCACTTGCGTTTAAGCCCCGGATCACACCATCTTTAGGTTGATAAACCAGCATGAAGGCATCGCCACCGATGCCTGTTGACATCGGCTCAACAACGTTGAGTATTGCAGCAGTTGCGACCGCTGCATCAATGGCGTTTCCGCCCTGCTGTAAAATCTGTAACCCGCCCTGCGCCGCGAGCGGTTGACTCGTTGCGACTGCTCCATGTTGACAAATGACTGCCGAGCGTCCGGGCCCGAATTGGTTTGGGGAGTACCCGTCGAACATCTTCTAACTCCTTACTGAAGACCGTTCTATTTACTATAGCAGTCTCTGTGTTTTTTGTCAAATATGGAGAATTCTGTCGATATTTCATAGATTTTTTAGCAGTTTTGAGGAGAAAATTAAAAAAATTACGAAAATTCTGTAAAAAACGCAAATTAGGCCTTAACTTTTGCAGTTTCATGTCTATATTAA
>CAZGAW010000147.1:0-8169 GCA_964523645.1 uncultured bacterium
TATTATAATATAAAAAAACGCGATACGTCCCAACAGTAGAGGTTCCTCGCGGTTTATATGAGGTCGTAGTGTGCAGTTGAAGGGAATCGGTAAACCGATGACAAAGACCTTACTTTAAACTTCAAAGACTGCGCTCTACGACACCTACCGATGCCGAAGCAACGGGGTATCAATTCTCGCCCATCTACCTCTATTGTTACATAATACCCGTTTTCCTCTTTATAGTCAAGCCAATTAGTTAATAAACCGGACCTTGTAATCAACGGCTAATGTGTTTGAAAAAACTCGATAACCTCGCCACGGGATCCGTTGAAAAAAGCGATAGTCGCCTTGATATCACCAAGGTCTACATCAGACTGAATTTTTGTTCCAACCGCCACGTTAAGTCTCTTACGACTGTCCAACCGCATTTGACACAGTTCGTAAATCAAACCTGTCGCTAAAAGTAAGCACTGTAAAGAGTATGACATAATTGTATCATATTCTATGCTGGAAGTCAAGTTAAATCCATACTGCCAACCTGCTGATTAGAGCAAAAGCGGTTTCCATTCTGGCGATAAGTATGTTATACTATCTTCATGAGCATGTTTCGCGAACACTGGATCGGTGGACTGGTAGCCTATAGTACGTTCTTCATCATCTCGTTGATCGCCTCCTTCGCCGTCCCAATCCTTTATGATATGGTGCCACAGGAATGGAATCCGACTATTCCACCGGTGAGAGACTTCGTAAAAATCATCGGTTGTTTTGCTGTCGCAGTCCTATTCGGATTATGGCCAGATGTTGATATTAAAAGTAAAAGTCAAAAAATATTTTATACTGTACTATTTGCACTGAACGTAGCACTGATTGTTTTTTTCCAAAAGTATTTGGAATCGGCACTGTTAGGTCTATTCGCGATGCTCCCGATTATGAGCAAACATCGCGGATGGACACATGCTAAAATTACGATGCTCCTACTTCCGAGCGTATTTTTGCTAATTCCAATTTATGCCGCACATTCAGAGTGGAAAACAGATGGAAATCTTATAAACACACTCAAAGCATTGCAAAAATGGGATGGACTTATAGACACCGTCCGCAGCGGCTTACCCTTCTATGTAGCAAGTTTCATCGGTTACGCGACGCATCTCCATTTAGATGGCATTCTGTTTCGATCGCGAAAGGCACAACGAAAGAAAGTACGAAGAAATTAATGAACATAACAACGCAAGCACTTCAAAAACTATTTGACGACCAGACGATACAGGCACTCAGGGCATTCGCAAAAAAGCAAGGTGTGCAGCTTTATCTCGTCGGCGGCAGTGTGAGAGATTTGTTACTGGAACGTCAGACGACAGATTTTGATTTTGCGTTGGCTTCGGATGCTATCCAGTTTGCCAAAGCGTTTGCCGCTAACATTGGAGCAATCTGCATCGCTTTAGAAGAAAATCCACCCACTGCCCGCGTGATTGTTAAGCAGGACGACCGTTCACAGACCCCACAGTTAAATATGGATTTTTCACAATTCCGAGCGGCATCACTCACCGACGACCTACGTTTACGGGACCTAACAATTAATGCAATGGCAATCGCGTTTGAAAATAGTGAAGCGTTTACAAGTAAGACATACAACCAAAATATCTCCCAAGTAATCGATCCGTGCGCTGGTATGAAAGACTTGGAGATAGGTTTGCTCCAATTCCCGAACGAACAGGTGGTAACAGCAGACCCAGTTCGCCTACTGCGAATTTATAGGTTCGCAGCACAGTTAGACTTCAAAATTTCCCAGGATTCGATCGGTTTGGTAAGAAAATATCGGTCCCTGTTGTCTAACGTGGCGGCGGAACGCTGCCGCGATGAACTGATGAAAATTTTTGACGTTAAGAAAGCACGTCCGTATCTACAGCAAATGGAAACAGCGGAACTACTTACACAGCTTATCCCATCTATAAAAGAGGTTCGTAGGGCTTGGCGTTCGCTTGAGACTTTCGAGAAAAATCCAATTCCCGTAGCACTCGACGCTTATCACAAAGAGATTAACGATTATCTCACGGAAGAACTAAGCGCAGAAATCAACCGACGTTCATTAATCAAGCTGAGTTTACTCTTAGAAAACAATCTTGAGGGTATTGGTAAACGTCTTAGACTCAGTCGGAAAGCGGTGCGGTTCATGGAGTACCTCATTTCAGGAAGTAAGACCTTTAAAAATACAGCCCAGCAATTGACCCAGAAACAATTAATTCACTTCCTTAGAACCTACGCTTCCGATTGGTGCGGTATCCTTCTATATTCCACGGCGTTATATTCACTCGACTCGACAATTCTAAAACAGGTTGCCGATACTTACTATGAATATATTCTCCCGATCTGTGAACAGGGCAGACTTATCACCGGAAATGATCTGATTAAAACCTTTCATTTGAAAGAAGGGAAGCAAATTGGAAACCTACTAAAAGAAATTGAGGAACGTCAATTTAATGGTGAAATTCAAACTCGCGAAGAAGCAATCGCTGTGGTAGCAGCGTTAATCCCGAAGTCCCCATAACACAACCGTCCAATCCCGTTCTTTAAGCTACAATTTCGTCTGATATTTTCGCAGAAATTTTGGGATAAACGATAACAAGAGCATAAGCACACCGGCAATTCCGAGATAGAGCAGGGTCTTCCAGATATTACCCTCACCCCTGACAAACGCCCCTCCTAATTGGACCAACACTGCGGTACCCGGTAACATAAAGATAGCAGACACAACAACATAAGTGGAGAACCGAATACTGGTGAGTCCATAGGCGTAGTTTTGAAGGTTAAACGGGAAAATCGGGACCAAGCGTGTAAACATTAAGATACGCCATCCCTGTTCTTCAACCTGTTCATCTATCTTGCGAAATTGTGCATTGTCCTTGACCCAACCCTCAACGAGATCACGAGCCACATAGCGAGCAATGAGAAAAGCCACCGAAATAGAAATAATAGAAGCTATAGAAGCGTACAAAATACCCCACAAAGGTCCGAAGACGAAACCCGCTAACACAGTCACGGGGGTACCGGGAAGGAAAAAGACAGTTGAGACGAGGTAAAGTCCAATGTAGACTACAGGTGCAATTCTCCCGAAACTCGCTACCCATGTTTTGATCTTGGGTACGTTTTCTAATCGAATTTCGTCCGTTACGCCGTAGTATCTCAACACGAGATAAACCGCTGCAACGACCGCAACCGCAATCAGGATTTTAATTAAGCTCTTTTTCATTTTTTGTAGAAATTGCCTCCAAATAGGATTTAATCTGTGTCTGATATCGGACAGGAATACGGTTATTTTCCACGGCATCGGCATACGCACGTGTCGCATTGAGAACTACATCAGTAAAAGGTAAATAAGGCGGTGCATCGCCACTAACCTCACCCGTAAAGACACGAGAGAAACCTTCCGCATTACCAGAGGTCTCCGCTGTAAGTGTCAACTGGTTTCCGTCAACTTGTAGATCTGGCGTTTCCTCACCAATTAGAGGTGGTGTGGAAGCACTACCGTCTGTTTCGCTTCCCGTCTCGCCTGACACGGCTGTCTGTGATTCTATTTGTGGATCGGAATCGGATGCGCTTTCACGGCTCCCTTGGACTTCCCTGGTCCCTGCGTCTTGTCCAGGGGCACCATCACTATTCGCAATTCCACCCCCTGGAGGTTCAGTATCAATAGTCGCCAAAGCCAATTCCTTCTGGCTCGCCGTGAGTCGCGCCTCGAGCTGCGCGAGACTTGTCGATTCTTCCATCTTTTCAAGCGCAGCGATGATGCCTTGCAACGTCTCTGGAGTGACCGCCTTACCCTGAATCTGATTCAACGATTCACTGAGTGCGCCCCTCGGCAAACTTTCAGCCAAACGTTCAAAGAGACTCATAAGTTCCGCTTGGAGTTTCGGTGGTATCTCAACTTGTTCAGCGATATTTCTCAGCTCTTCAGCGAGTTGGTCAGCACCCATACTACGAAAACTTTGGCTTGCTTCTGTTGCTTCAGTAATAGCAGTTTGCTCCGATTGCTGCTTGCGAACCTCTTTTTTTACACGACTGAGATGTTTTTGTGCTGTGTCAAGATCCGGTGAGGCTTTCAACCCTTTTACCACGTCATCAAGTTGCATCTGTAGGGTAAAATTTTTAATCTGTCTTCCTTCAAGATGTTGAATCGCCCCATCTAACACCTGCTGTTGCGAATCAGTCAGTGGTTGCGGCACCTCATAGAAGGGTGAAATTGTGAACGAAATTCCAATCAGCAGCAGTGGAATCGGAAACAGTTTCAGGAACTTTGGCAAACAATATGGACTTATTTCTCTGCTGTCTAAGGTTTCTGCAGTCTCTGCAGCATCCCGGATTTGGAGTTGAGCGAACGCACTTTGGGGATCGGCTTGCATCACCCCAATTGCTGTACTGAGACGTTCACTAAGCTGTATTCTTTCGTCAACCACACGCGCGACAAATGGTAAATCCTTTCGATACTTGATACTGAGACCTATACCTACAATCACCGCCACGGACATGACGATCCAACTGATATTCAACATTTGTATCGGTAGAAGAATCACCCGGTTCAAAAGGAATAGAATAGCGAGCAGCACGAGACCACAGAAAAACGTAAATGTAACGGTTTGTAAAAGGGCCTGCCGATACATCCTACGACAAATGTCGGTTAGACAGTTTCTTATGCGCTGTGCCTCCAATCCATCGACTCGGCTACGTTCAGAATTTACCATGCGAGTTCCTCCGTCGTTGCCATAACCGCATCTGGGGTAATCGCCTCAAGATTCTCGCGAGCGCGATCCTGATGTGCATCCCACTCCTTAGAGGATAGCGTTTTCATAAAGGAGCACTCTTTACGTGCTACCACCGCATGTCTGGCCCACGGTGGTGCCCACTGAATGAGGTTTGAAGCACCAAACAAAGCAATTGTTGGGGTCCTTACAGCAGTACTGAGGTGCATCGGTCCCGTATCGTTGGTGATGTACAGATCACACCTTTGCAGAAGTGCCGCAAGTTGCATCGGGGTGGCTTGATTAACGATAACAGGCGCATGCGACATCTGTTCCGCTACCTGCGCTGCTAAAGCCCCCTCTTGGGGTCCGGTTGTGATAATAATCTGCGCCCCGTATGTCTCACGGAGTCGATCCCCAAGAATAGCAAAGTTAGATGCGTGCCAACGACGATACGCTGTAGCGGCTCCCGGATTAAGACCTATAATGCGCTTGCCGTTATTAAGCTTCTGGTTTTCAAGAAAATTGTTCACCCACGCGATACTTGAACTATCAACAAACACTTCCGGTTCATCGTCTACGACTTCCACTCCTAATAAACGAACGACATCAAGATAGCGTTGCGTCTCATGTTGTGCCGTGTTGTTCGGAACTGCGAGATTTAGCAATTTCCGCCCACCCGTGTTGGTTTCAAATCCAACGCGAAACGGGATTCTGGCAAGAAATGTATGAAGCACCAGACGAAACGTGGGTTGCAGCACGATCGCCATTTGGAATTTTCGCTGCGCAATTTGATAGACGAGCTTTGGTACTGAAGCCTGATAGGTGAGTACTTCGTTCAAATGCGGATTCGCCGATATCAAATCCTCTCGTGTCGGCGCGACCATGTAAGCGATATAGGCATCTCGGAAGTGCCGACGTAAGGCACGAATGACAGGCGTTGTTAAAACCGTTTCTCCGAGAGGCGCAAGCCTGATGATTAAGATGCGCTCGATTTGTTCTGTTGAAAACACCTGTTCTCTCTATATCTTCGGATTGGATATTGTAGACAAAATCCGCTTTAAACAGCCTATTGCTAAATTCCACGAGTGATGGTATAATACCCTAAAATTCACGAGATGTCAAGATGATTTTCCGCCTCCAAAACTTAAAAGAGAAATACCTAAGCGGTTGGGACCGACAGGCAACCGTTATTCTGCTTGCCGCTGCGCTACTATTAACGTTGCACAGGAATTACAGTCGGCGGCGTTTTTTCACACTCCACTTCGCAGAATACTTTGGGCACTTTTCATTGCCAGAGAGTCATTCTTATTATTACTGGTTTTTGAGCACAGCGATCACGTTGTTACTTTTACCCGCCCTCGTTGCGAAATTCGGAACAAAGGAACGCTTGAAGGACTACGGATTTCGGCTCGGAAATCAGAAACTTGGATGGGGTGTGACAGGCGTGGCATGGCTGCTGATGATACCTGTGGTCATTCTGGCGGTCATTGTCTATCCCCCTTTCGTAGCAAAATACCCGCTCTGTAAGGCAGTGGCAAGTAGTTGGCAGGCGTTCCTACCGTATCAACTCGCCTATGGCGTTTACATGTTTTCGTGGGAATTCTTCTTTCGCGGGTTTATGCTCTTCGGATTGGAACGGAAATTCGGGAACTACACGCTCTTAATTCAGACGATCCCATTTGCGGTGATGCACTTCTCCAAGCCACTGCCAGAGGCAATCGGTTCAATTCTTGCGAGTGTATTACTCGGCGTACTTGCACTGGAAACGCGTTCGTTTATCTACGGCGCAGCCATTCATTGGCTCGTCGCGATGACGATGGATGTAGTGGCTGTCACTTTTCCACGGTTCTGAGGATAAACACTTTGTTGCGAACACTCGGCAGTTGTGCTATAATGTATCAACGATACTTCAGGGTTGGAAGTCGCAATTAAAAATATTATTAAGGACCAAGAATCTCTCATGAAAACTTTAGGGTTGTTTCTTATCATCGCGATGGTTTTATGCACCAGCAGCATGTCTGTATTTGGGGAATTAAGCGTTGAGGATTTAGAGAAAATCCGCCAGATTGTCAACGAGTCCGAGGTTCGCTTAGGGAAGCGCATTGATGAGGTTAAGAGGGAACTGGATACCCGTATTGAAGACCAGGGAAAACGTATTACGGATTTACGGGACCGGATAAACTTCCAAGGACATCTAATCATTGCCTTAATCGTCGCCATTATCGGTTTTGTTGCTGTGCCGTTGAGTTTTCTCGTCTATCAATACAACAAACAACGTGATCAACAGCGGAAAGAAATCCAAGCACTCCGCCAGAGAATAGAAGAACTTGAACGCAAGCCAATCATTCAAGCTTAACCCATTGTGTATTCATTAGCAAGGATTGAAGGGTTCCTCAACGGAAAAAATATGGACAACATTACTAAAATTGTAAACGACTTTGGTGAAAGCATTGTTCGAGTAGATGGCGACATCCCAGTCGATCTACCAGCGAAAAACGGCGATAGGTTTCTATTCATTAGCTATGATCAAAGTTCTCTAACACATGGATTGCACAAGTATCCTGCCAAATTTTTCCCAGAACTACCGCGTTGGCTCATTAAACGGTACTCTCAAGAAAATGACTGTATCCTCGATCCATTTGCTGGGAGCGGTACCACAAATGTTGAAGCACTTCTCGCAAGAAGGAATTCTGTCGGAATTGATGTTGATCCGTTTTCGCGTTTCATTTCAAAAGTGAAAGTAACACCTTTGGCAGAAAAAGAACTCAAATTGGCACAAAAAGTGCTGCTGGAGGCGGTTCTTGATTACCGTCCTTCACTCGTCGCTGAATCGGATTTACCTGATTTTCCTTACAGAGACAATTGGTTCAACAAAGAAATTCTTTTGGAACTCACCTATTTAAAACAGCGGATCCAGGCACTTGACACCGCTGACGCGATTAAGGATTTCTTCAAGGTCTGTCTTTCATCTATCATCCGTGCTGTCTCCAACGCCGATGACAATTGTACCCGTACGGTGATTCGGAAGAAATTAAACAAATTGGTTCGACCCTCTGATGGGTTGAACCGATTCGTGAAAGCACTCCACGTCAAGGTGCCCAAGATGATAGCATTTTCCCAAAACTACCCATCAGATATAACTGTCAGTTTTCCAGAAGACATGGATGCAAGGCACATCAAATATAAAGCGAATTACTTTGATCTCGCGGTAACCTCACCACCCTATGTCAATGCCGTTGATTATCCGAGAACCCATCAATTGGAAATGTATTGGTTAGGCTTCGCACAGAACTCACTAACTGCTCTGAAAAAACAAAACGTTGGGACAGAAAGCGTCTCGGCTAGTCACTACAAACTTCGACACGAAATAGGAGTACCAGAGGCGGATAGAGTTATGGCAAATATTTTTGAAGCAGATCCGAGACGAGCATTTATCGCCTTCAAATATTTA
>CAZGAW010000148.1:0-8068 GCA_964523645.1 uncultured bacterium
GGACCTGGTTAGAGAAAAGAGATGGCAAAATCGCTTATTCCGATATAGAGAAATTAGAAGAGGAATGGGATAACGGAGGGATGCAGAACCTGAGAAACCGACTCAGACAAAGAGGTAAACTCAAAATAGTGTCTCCTCAAGATGTTCAAGAAAAGGCAGATGAACTGAAAGGTGAGATAGCATCAAACGACGAGCATATTATTGCATTGGCTATAGTATCAGGCGTAAAAGTGCTGGTGTCCTACCGAGAAGGCGATAGAAATTTATTTGAGGATTTTAAGAATCGTAATTTAGTGCGGGGCAGAGTATACACGAGAAAAACACACGCACGCTTACTCACTAAAGATACCTGTCCCTAAATGTGGGCGGTGCGAAGCACAGAGCCCTCGCACGCCCGTATAATTCATCTTTAGGAAGGCATCCACGTCCGTGGCGCAATCCCTTCTACATGCGTCTTCACATCCACAACCACCGGTCTTCCTGAACCCAGTGCCTGATCCAGAGCGCTCGCGAGTTCACTCGGCTTGTTGACAGTAATACCGAGACATCCCATCGATGCTGCCATCTTCGCGAAATCCGCATCCGGGAACAACCAGAGTTCATCGGAACCCGCTGTCCGTCCACCATAAACCGACTCAACGCCACCCTGTTCTTGGTTCAATGAATGGTTATTGTTCACGACGATAACGGCGTTAATGCCGCTCTTCATTGCCGTGTCGAGTTCAGTCATGTGGTACCAGATACCGCCGTCGCCTGTGAAACAGATCACAGGTCTATCGGGTTGTGCACACTTCGCACCCATCGCCGCGGGGAGTCCCCACCCGAGCGAACCTGAGCAGCGGATGAAGCTCTGATCGGGATGTTTGAAGTCGATCATCGTGCCTGTCCAGATGCCTGAATGTCCTGTGTCGGATACAAGGATCGCATCTGACGGGAGATAGTCTGTTAATTCGCGACACAGCCGCTCCGGTAGCATCGGAAGCCGCTCCGAATTTACCTTCTCGCTGACATCCGCTTTCCAGTTTTTCACTAATTCTTGGACGCGGTTCACCCATTCGGTGCGCGATGCGCCGTTCTGTGCCGCTGCCAGCATCCGACGTAGCGTGTTCCGTACATCCCCCTGCATCCCTAACTGGATGGGATAATTCCGCCCGAGTTCATCTGGATTAATATCAAGTTGTATAATCGGTGTGCCTTGCGGCGGAATCTTGTAGCCGTTGGTTACCTGTCCGCCGGTATGGCTTCCGATAAAGAAGACAAGGTCTGCTTCGCATACGGCTTGATTCGCACACGCTCGCGAGTATGAACCCGGGGTTCCGACTGCCAGTGGATGGTCACTTGGGAACATCGCTTTCGCATTCAAGGAGGTCGCCACTGGAATCGAGAGTTTCTCAGCCAACGCGACGAGTTCTGCGCGTGCGTCTGAAGCCGTTACACCACCACCTGCCACAATAATGGGACGTTCCGCATCGGAGAGGAGATTGAGGGCTTCCGTCACTTTTTCTGCTTCTGCTTCGGGTCGAAACGGCGGTAATTGGGTGAACGAATCTTCAATAATTACCGCAAGTTCGCCCTCCCGATCAATGACCGACGACCCCGCAATGCCTTCAAAGTCGAGGTGTGCAGGTCCCGGTGTTCCTGTTGTCGCGGCGCGAAAGGCTTGACGTATATAGAAAGGCAACTGCTCCGGTGTCGCGACATAAGCACTATACTTCGTAACAGCGGAAAACGGATTAATGTGATCTACCTCTTGGTAGGCATGCCGTTGTTGATTGATTTGGTTTTCCTTACCCGTAATGGCGATCACCGGTGAGCAGGCGAGATAGGCATCTTGCAGCCCCGCAGCGAGGTTCACTGCGCCAACCGATTGCGCCATGCAGAGACTCGGACTACGCTTCACGCGAGCATAAGCGTCAGCCATATACGCCGCTGCTTTCTCACCGTGTGTCTGAACCCGCTTAATCCCGAGTTTTTCCATCTCCATTAAAGCCCGCGGTCCGATATACGGCATAAAAAAAACATGGGTAATCCCATATCCGTGAACGGTTTCAGCAATAAATTTAGCACCTGTCATTTTTGGCATAGTTTTCTCCTCTCTTTCCGCGTAACTTGAAAGCGATTTTAAACTTACCTTGCGGTTCGGTCAGGTGGGTCCTGCGTTGAAAGTGCCTCTCCGTATATCTAGGGGAAATACCCAAGCAAAAACCCTGCGCCGTTGTTGCAGGCTACGATTTCGTACGAATTTGCCCTTGCCATACGATGTGAGATGCATTTTACCAGTTTTCGGCGTAACTTGCAAGCGTCAACTTGGATACGGAATAAATTTGGCAAGAAATCCCAATAATGCTATAATTGCCTCACCGATTTTGAAAACATGTTTTGAAAGCCCCGAAATCACACCAGCAATTTTCTATAGACGCAGAGATACACCTACTTCTGCCGGGAGAAAAGCACTATGAAAAGGCGAATCTGTTTCCTTTTATTTATCCTAACTATTGCTATATTTGCCCACAACGGATACACAGAACCGGTGGTGACAGATGGACTCGTGAGTTATTGGACGTTCGACCAGAAAGACATTGCTGGCGGCACCGTCAAAGATGTCTGGGGCGAAAATGATGGAAAAATCGTCGGCGCGCCGAAAGTTGTCGATGGACACGTCGGGGAGGCACTTGAATTTGATGGAAGCGACGATTATGTCAATTTGACAAATCTCGGCAATTTCGGAGAGCAGGTTGGCGCGTCTACCTTTGAAGCGTGGGTTAAAACCAGTTTTAAGAAAGATTGGACGACGCTTTTCAAGGTGCTTGATCAAGGATGTAATATGGCATGGGCAATTGATGTCAATCGGAGTGCCAAAGCAGGTTTTCCGTTTGCTGAGGACATCGTCCACTACTATGTCCGTCAGAAATCAGCTGCGGGGTGCAACGCTATCGCTGTTGAGATTGAATTCGCTCTGTCAGATGGCAAATGGCACCACATCGTCTTCGCAATTGTGGATGCTGGTGCGTCGGAGGTTGGTATCTATATGGACGGTGAACCGCAGGAGGTTATTGAGGGTGATGTAAAGAAACTTGATACCTTTATTCCGTTTGTTGAGCCGGTCTATATCGGCGCGGCAAACAATCGCGGCAACGTTGAAAGACATTTCCCGGGGGTCATTGATGAAGTACGCATTTATGACCGTCCGCTCACAGCTGACGAAGTAACCCGGAATTTTGAGTCGAAAATCGGGTTGTCTGTTCAAGCAGCTGAGAAGCTTCCTATTGTGTGGGCTGCCCTCAAGACAATACGCTAACCGCGTGGCATAAGGAACTGGTATGTTAACACCTCACGAAAAATGGTTCTTCGATCACCACGGATTTCTCATCCTTCGCAAAGTTGTTCCGTTTGAAGATATCGAACGAATGATTGAACTTGGTAACCTGTGGCACAATACATCCTTGGATGAACTTCCACCACCGCTTACTTCTACATCTCGGACTGGTCAGACTTCGCCGACTATTGCCCACTGGATCAACCATATCCAATACGGCGATCCCGTCTTCCAACGGCTTGTACTGAACCGAGAGATTATGCGCGTGATTATCGCACTGACACGCGGGGCACCCTGCCTTGTTGATTGTGCGCTAACGAAGAACTACAAAACCTCCGATGACATTCACTTTCATGCAGCCGGTCAAGATTACAGTGTTGATGAATCGGGACCCCGTGCGGGTTTCCTCAACGCGGCTACTTCCTTGGCGGATGTGCCGCAAGGGACAGGATTCGTCTGTCTACCGGGAAGTCATAAACGTAATTTTGATCCACCCGATAACCTCTCAATATATGATGGACCGCCTACCGTTATCAACGTTCCCGTCAATGCCGGCGATTGTGTTATCTTCACAGAGGCACTCTATCACGGCGGAAGACGTTGGACGGAAAATTATCCGCGCTTTACTATTTTCAATCGCTATATTGATAACGGATCACACAAGGCACTCCCTATAGAAAGCCATAAACACCTGATTTCCGATGAGGTTTATGAATTAGAGCAGCCCGCAGTTCAAGGACAGCGAAAGCAAGTGGTAGAACACATCCTAAATGAATTAAACGCACGTTGAGGTGCTACAATGCAAACGCGTAAGACAGCCGAGCAGGCGCCATATCCACTCGGAAAATCCGGACAAATGGCGACCTACCAGCATGAAATTGAAGATTCACTATCGAGCACTGTTGTGAAAACACTGACTGTGGCAATAGGTTCCGTTGAGGAAACGGCTGGCGTGCCGTATCAGTGGCTCTGCCTGCGCGCAACAAAAGTATCGGGTGAAAAATTCGCAGTTTGGTTGCTTATTAGAAGCACACCGTCTGAGGATTTGAAGGAAGCCTGTGCAGAAGCATCTCGCTATATCCTGCAGATCGGAAACGACACTCCCTTAGAATTCCGAGATAAGTTCACTGGAAAACCTGTCCTGCCCCGACTCGGTGCGTGGCAATATCTTTTCCCTAAACCTACAGACACAAAAGCACAAAATGATCTCTTTCCAGAAACAGTAAAATACCTCGGACATACCTACCGGCTTATCCATGTGTCCGATTCAAGCGAATCTGTCACATCCCCAGAAGATACACAACGACTCTCTCTCCGTCCCGATGCCCTTATCGGACCTCCGAGCAATACAAAACAGAAGGATGAGACACGCCGCTACGACGGCTCTGATTATGAACTGATGCCGCTGACGGAATCCGATTACGACGAGATGATTGCTGCAGGTATCAATTGTGTTCGCGTTGATACAGAACAGGTCGAATGGGTTCAAAACCGAGATGTTTTTTATTGGGGCATCGATCCTGTTACACTCGGCTATCCTGAATGTTTGTACCGAAGTAACTACCTCGGTCCCGCTCTTTTCATGGACGAACCCGCCGTCTGTACACGGGACCATGTGATTCGCCCCAAACTGGAAACAGACCCTGCATATCGGAAAGCATTAACGCCGCAGATCGCCTTTGAGGCATTTAAAGACTACTTCCACACCGCTAAATACGATGGCGCGCCCACGCGGCTATGTAAAGGTTTAGCAGCACACCCAGACGTAGACCTCGGAGATATGGCGTTTCTTCAGGAAAATTTATATACATGGGAGACTATAATCAGTTCTGCTGCGTATCAATTGTCGGACGGAAACACGAAATCTCCTGCTGCAATAGTCTTTGAGCCACCCGGCAGGGTCGGAACGATGCGGACACTCCCCGATATGAATATGGCTTACGGGTGCCAAATCCCGATAGACAATCCGAAAAATCTTGCGAGTATCCTCTACGGATTCCTACGGGGTGCTGCCAGACAAACCGATAAGGGTTGGGGCATGAGTGTCTACGGACAGATGCACCGTGCCGATGCATTTTGGCTACAAACACACGCCTATGATTTAGGGGCGCGGCATTTCCACTACTGGGACAACCACCAACTCGCTTGTGTGCCGTACAGCGAAGTCCTTGCACTTTCACGAAATCTAAGTGCACACGTCGAAAGCCATCCGCATAGAAATCTTGATGAACTGCGTACCGCCGCGGAGATGGTTATTCTCCTCCCTCCGGGTTACAACCTCGGGCATGTAGAGATGGGACGAGGCAATCTCTGGGGTGTAGGAGAGCTGAATTTGGAACGGCACAATACAGAGGGCGTTAAATATCGAACCGTGATGCACAATTTTTTCACCGAGATTGAGAGAGCCATCCGACTCGGCGTTGCATTTGACCTTCTCTGGGATTTACCAGATCTCAGGTTGTCGGATTACCGCGAGGTTGTCCGCATTCGAGAGGACGGTCAGGTAGAGGTCCGTGACAGTGGCAAGACTACTTTGCATGAGGACGCAAGGACACCACCCCGTCCAACGGGTACTCCCCCGACTTTGGCCCTCAATATGGCTGTTTCGCAAACCGATGCTCCTTTTGAAGTCTGTGTTTGTGCCACTGTAACCCAGGGAGCCGCTTCCGTTTACTACACGCGAGGGGCAGATGAAAGCGGTATCTACAATAATGAAATGGTGCTCTGGGAGTTGTTCGGTCCAGAGGCGGAAGATTACCGTTTCTTGAACAGAGATCAATCCCAAATTCGCATCAACCAAACGAAATCAACAACCGAAGTAGAAATTCGTTTTTCGCTTGAACGCTCTGGAAATTACCGCCTCCGAGCCGCAACTGTTGATATGGCGGGTCGTACAGGGGTCGCTTGGAAAACGATTACCCTTTTGTCCTAAGTACGCTGCGAAGTATTACTTCCGAGCTGTGCCTGTTGACATAACAGAGCTACAGCAATTCCAAGGGCGCATCACTTTTTCCAGCAAGCGCGCCCGACCTCGTAGGCAACTCGCCAAGATACTTTATCTCAACTTTTCCCATTTTAATTCTGGATTTTTTCTTAAATCTTTCATTTTATGCAACCTTTCTGCCGTCAATTCCTATCTTAACGTTTTGAGAGAAAACATGTCTTTGGAGGTGGTGTATGGAAAACGACGATGTGCAATTGATTGAACGGACATTGGCAGGTGATGAATCTGCTTTCAGTGCGCTCGTGCGGAAATACCAAAAACCTGTCCACGCTTTCGTACACCGGAAAGTCGGTGATTTTCACATTGCTGAAGAGATCACGCAAGATACATTCCTCAGAGTTTACGAGAGGCTCCAGACGCTGAAAAATCCGAATACGTTTGCGAGATGGCTTTATGTGATCGCCGCTCGTCAGTGTTTCGCTTGGTTTGAAAAAAAGCGGATTCCGATGAAATCGTTAGATGCGATGCCGCCAGAGGAATTAGAAGAACTCGCTTATGCGCAATACCGCGCAAAGCAACGAGATGAATTCGCGAATGAACAGCACCGCGAGGTCGTCAAACGTCTCCTCCAAAAGCTGCCGGAGCGTGAACGCACCGTTGTAACGCTTCACTATATCGGAGATATGACCTGCGAGGAAATTAGCAAGTTTTTGGGGGTATCCCCGAACACCGTCAAGAGTCGACTCCACCGCGCCCGAAAGCGATTGCAGAAGGAGGCACCCACAATTCGCGAGATTTGGGGTGGTTCCAAAGGAGATTTTATTATGTCTGCTAAATTGGATGATATTCGTGGTAAACTTGATGCATATAGAGAACAAATGAGATCTGACCCTTCATCACGGGCAGCTATGCTTATGGAAGTCAACAACGAAATTGAAGAGGCACTTAAGGTGGAAATTACACTTGAATTAGTGCATCTTGTTGTTGATGAGATATACCCGTCTATGGGCAGTTTCGGCATGGAAAAACGGATACCTCTACTCCGTAAGTATATGAATGACGTGTCAGATGATACAGAACGTTACTGGTCGCATAAGTCGTTAGTACAGAGTCTCGCTTTTCTGAGTCGAAACCGAGAAGCTATTGAGGAACAAACGCGGCTTTACCGCTGGGCATGCAAGCACTCAGAAAAATATGTGTTGCGGGCTGTTTCCAATCTCAACACTGCTGGATGTTGGAAAGCGGAAGGTCGTATTGATGACTGGATGCAACTTTATAATGAGGCATCTGAGCGTTTAGAGACCCCTGAAGTGAGTCAGTACAGTCGGTGCAGCTTTCTGCAATTGGGATCCGATATCTTAATATGGAACGACAGGTTAGAGGCAGCACTTCTTGAAATAGAAAAATTGGAACGTGTCAATGGCGAACCGGGTTGGCAGAGTTATTTTAGGTTCTGGTTGGCTATCAAAGAGAATCGACTTCGGGTGTATAGCAAACAGGAAAATTGGGAGCGTTTCGATCAAGTCTGGGCGGATATAAGGAAGTTTATCGAAGGGGAAGTAGAAAAACGGGACGCCGGTTACCCCGTAAATATGTACGAACTTATTTGTACTGCACACAATGCCGGTTGTTGTCTGGTATGGGCGAAGAGATATAATGAGGGGAAATATTTGCTACAACTCTCCATCGATTTGGGAAATCACAACGATTATAATCACTTCATGCTTGCTGTGAGTCTCTGGGCATCTGAGAAGGATCGCGAGAAGACTTTACACCATTTGAAGATCGCTCAGGACGCTTATGTGGTT
>CAZGAW010000149.1:0-7946 GCA_964523645.1 uncultured bacterium
TTATTTCGAGATAGATAGGCAATTGAAGTGCGTGTCCCTCAAGAATATCTTTTATGCCGGGCGTTGAACTTCCGCTTTTGTAGTCAATAACATTAAAAACACCTTCGCCTATATCAATACGATCAATTTTCGCATTAATCTGTACCCCGTCAATGTTGATAGGCTTGGCATGACTGAGAATAGAATCGGTTACCCCCTGCCTACGACCAACACTGACTTCAAAATAGCGCGGCGTAGTGGTTACATCATATTCTCGCTCCACTGCAAGCCATTGGTTCAATGTAACTTTTAAGAATGCTTTATCTACTGTCCGAAAGAGATCGTCGGGGGCATCGTCGTTTGTTATGACTTCATCTATGAGATCAGTTAGCTGCTGCTTTGCCTCTTCAAAGCCTGCTGTATCACACCGGCTAATAGCGGGTTGCTCTCGACGCTTATTATAGAACCTAACGAGAACATCGTGAACTAATTTACCTTTTTCAAGGCTGGATAAACCCTCGGTGTCTTCTTCATCTTCACTGTCGAGTTGCAAGACTTCAGTCGCAAAGTATTGGAACGGACACTTGGCATAAGTTTCCAATTCTGTAACAGAATAGGTCCGTTGTCGCCGTTTTTCCAAACCAGCACGGCTCTCATCAGAAAGAGTCCGTGCTGTTAACACGCCTTCATAGGCAAGATGTTTGTGCGTTTGTTCACGGCTCTTTTCTACCTTAACGACATGATCTATTAGTGGACGCATGCTCGTTATACTATCGGGGAACGGTTTATCGGAAGACGTATCTGCTGTCCACATACAGTTGCCATACGTACTGAGGAAACCGGGAACACTGCCGTGTGTAGGCTTCGCAGGTTCAATGGTTTCAACATGCGCAATCGCCTTTAATTGCCTGAGAAACGGGGACGGAATCAGATCCGCTTCGCCTTCGCGCTTCGGGATAAGAAGGTAGAGTCGCTCGCGAAAAGATTTGAGGACCCGATAGAACAGAAATCGGTTATCGCGTAGGAGTTCCTCTTCATCTCGATATGGAACTTCAGGGAGTAGTGGATCGGGACGAAAATTTGCTGGGAATCTGCTCTCCACAAAATCACCTAAAAAGACCGTATCGAACGCCATACTTCTGAGTTCACCGAGTGGGACAATCTTGACGGTCTCGCCTTTTGTTGATGCTCTGTTGCGATAGTTTGTATGTCTTGCAATGCGGAGAAGTTTGTCAATATACGCACTCAGCGGATAGGATCTATCACTGTCCGATTTTAAGATGCTACAGAGTTCCGTAACAATTCTCTGGAATTGACGGTATGCCTCAATTTCGCCTTCGACAATTCCGTTATTTTTCTTGAGCATCGGGTCGAGAATCCGTTGAACGACGGTTCCCTTTGTGAGTAACTTGTCAACATACTCCTGAAACGCATTCGGGTGGAACCTACTTGTATCCGATGCCGGTTCAACCTCAGAGAAATAGGTATCGCCTAAAGGGGAGCGATCTGATGAGAGGTGAGAAAAGATCGATTTAACGACTTCCGACTTTGTTATCGGTGCGTTCTCCGCGAGTGAATAGGGGATACCGTAAGCGGGAAAGGTTTCGGCAATGCGCTGCTGATACTGTCCGATGGTGTAGTAGGCGACACAGATGTCACTTAGCTTGCAGTGCCCGTGTGAGACCCGTTTTTGAATCAGAGATGCGATTTGTTCGACTTCATCGGTCCTATCCGTCGGTCTCATCATTTTAATTTGAGACGAGGTATTTGGGGCGGCTCCCGAATTTGTGCCGCTGTTATCTGTTCGGAACAGGTTTTCTGCAAAATTTTTGTGGCGATCAGGATCCCGTTCATAGTCAGGGTCGATACTGGCGTTCGCTGCTGTAAATTGCGAGACGAGATCGTTGATATTCTTATAGAGTGCCTTGTTTCCTGGAACATGGTCGGTACGAAACCACATCTTTATATCCTGCATTTCGGCAATACGTGTTAAAATCTTGATGTTGGCTTCAGAAAGGACGGTGAACCCTTCAACAACAACAAGGTCAACTCTCGGAAACGCGCTTTGCATAAACTCTGGCTCGAAATTGTTCGCAAGGTATAGGTGTCTCCCCTGTTCATCTATCCAACCGTTTTCAAGTTTAGTTTCGTAATCGTTATAAATGCGTGCGAGGTCAGTCTTGGTTGGATTATCGGTTGTAATGTCTTCAGCTGTCTCACCCCGTTCTTTAAGATGGTTAATTTTCTCCATGACGAGGGAAAGCGTGCTGTCCGGCACAGAGATGTTTGGGTTGGGCCGAAATGTATCATAACGGTGGGCATCCGGCTGCTCTGATTGTGGGTTCGCAATTTCGTTCAACCAGAGGTTTTGGATCCCCTGTGAAATGTATGTTCTCGCCGGACGCACTCGGTTGTATAACCTCTGGACGAAATCTACGACAGTATGCACGCGCAAATTGGGAACGGCGCGATTTGGATGATAGCCGACCAATTCGCGCTGGCGTTTCACACGTGCGGAATCGGTCGGCACAATGACGACAAAAGTGTGCGCTTCACTGTTTTGGATACGGCTTCTAAGGGTGTTTTCTATAGCTTGCATCATGTCACAGCACACGGCGGGTGCCTGCTACCTTACTTGTGTCCCGATCGGCATATCTTCTTCAAGGGTCGCGAGGACAACGGCATCGCCGCTTCCTGCGAGAACCATACCTTGTGATTCAATACCACGGATGGTTGCGGGTTCTAAATTCGCGACGACTATCACCTGCTTGCCAACGAGTGCGTCTGGCGTGTAATGTTCGGCGATCCCAGCGACGACCTGCCGTTTCTCAGTGCCGAGGTCTACTTGCAATTTGAGGAGTCGGTCAGCCCCTTCAACAGGTTCAGCTGTGAGGACACGTGCGACGCGCAGATCAAGTTTCTGAAAATCCGCAAAGGAGACCAAACCTGTCGTTTTCGGTACCTGTTTCTGCTTCTGCTTCGGTTTAGTTGCCGCTTTTGGTTGCGGTTGTTTCTCCTTTTTGGTATCAATGCGCGGGAAAATAGGTTCACCTCTGCTGACAGTTAAGCCTACTGGTAAACGTCCCCATTCTACGACGGTATCAAATTCCGATAGGCCGATCTGTTTCTGGATCTTCTCGGCGGTTTCCGGAATGACGGGCGAAATCAGCACAGAGATGAACCGGAGTGCTTCTAAGCTGTTGTAAAGGATAGTTCCCATCCTCGCCTTGGTTTCCGGTTTCGCGAGCGTCCAGACTTGGGTCTGTTGGACGTAACGATTGATACGTCGGACGAACTCCCAAATCGTTTCCAATCCAGCATCGAAAGCGAAGGCTTTTATGTGTTCGTCTAATGTATCTGCCGTCTCCTGCGCCATCTGTTTGATTTCGTCGTCGAATTCGCCGGGTGTTGTCGGTTCCGGGATGCCATCAAAGTTCTTGTTGACTAAACCGAGGACACGATTGAGGAGGTTGCCGAGGTCATTGGCGAGATCGGCGTTGTAGCGGGCATGCAAACGAGCGGGACGGTAGTCGCCATCGTTCCCGAAACTAAATTCGCGCAGAAGATAATAACGGAATGCATCAACACCATAAGTAACGATGTCACCATCCATATCAATGAAGATACCCCGCGTTTTACTCAACGCTTCACCATCCTTTGTTAACCAACCGTGTGCGACGATCTGTTTCGGAAGCGGTAAGTTCGCAGCCATCAGCATTGCGGGCCAAAGCAAGGCGTGAAAACGGGAAATGTCTTTCGCCATCATGTGGACATCAGCCGGCCAAAAAGTGTGGTACCGTTCGCCCTCCGTTTCATAATCGAGTGCAGTAATATAGTTACTTAGAGCCTCTATCCAGATGTAGATAATATGCTTTGGATCAAAAGGGAACGGAATTCCCCACGATAGGGAAGCGCGAGAAATACTGACATCTTGTAGTCCAGATTCCAGAAAGTTCAATAACTCATTACGCCGAGCTTCAGGATAAACGAAATCTGGATTCTCATGAATATGTGCAAGTAAGCGATCTTGATACTTAGAGAGTCGAAAGAAATAGTTTTCTTCTTCTAACCACTGCAGAGGTATTTTATGAATCGGACAGATTTTTTCGTCTGTTAACTCTTTTTCGGTGATGAACTCTTCACATGAAGGACAATAATACCCTTTGTACACGCCTTTATAAACATCACCATTGGCATACAGCACGTTCAGGAATTTCTGGGCACCGCGTTTGTGCATATCGCTTGTCGTGCGTAGAAAGATGTCATTTGAGATATTCAGGCGTTCCCACAGTTTGATAAAAATCGGTGCCATTTTATCACAGTAGGTTTGCGGAGAAAGGTTTTCCTCTATAGCAGCATTATACACATTGACAGCATGTTCATCAACGCCAGTGAGGAAGAAAACTTCATCCCCTTTAAGGCGGTGATAACGTGCTAAAGCATCAGCAGCAATCGTGGTATAGGCGTGTCCGGCGTGTGGTTCGCCGTTGACATAATAGATAGGTGTGGTGACGTAAAATGTGCTCATTGTGTTTTTTATTTTCTACCCGGTTTTTCCTCTAACGGTAGGATGTGAATTCTAAACTCTTTGCCGAGAAATTTAACAATGCGAACAAGCAGTAAAAAAGCGTCCCCTGGGTATGTTGCCTCCTCAAGTGCCTTAATGACGCTTTCCTCTAAACAGACGAACTGGGCAAATTCTGCGCGAGTTCCGCCTGTTGATGTGCGTAAATTAGAAACGATTTTTGCAATCTCTGGCTTAACCTTTTCTTGTGCTAATCGCGCCAACGTTTCAGCATCTGTTGTCTGTTTTGCGGGCATCTTCAATCTCCTACATGGATTGAATCAGATTCCACAGGTTGTCTGCTCAATTGCGCTGCAAGTTCTTTTTCCTGTTCAGGTTCAACATATTTCTCCGGTAGCACGGTAATAATGCGGAGTTCAAGGTCTCTACCAAGAACCTCAGCGATATGCGTGAGAATCCCAAAGGAATTGCCTTCATAAGCAGATTCCTCAAGGTCTTCAATAACGCTTTCTTGAACCCCCACTTTCTCGGCGAACTGCGCTTGTGTGAGCGATGTCCATTGCCGTAAATCGTAAACAACTTGTGCAATTTCCAGTTGGATTTCATCTTCCGCTAACATCGCCATCATTTCCGGAGTATTACTATTTGGAAAAAAGTGCAGATCAAGAATTTCAAGGGCATCTGTGATTTTCGATCCTTCAGTCATTGTCAATCTCCTGTATGTGTATGGTGGGGTTCGCCTCGAATCTGCTTTTCCGTTGCAGCGCGGTGGCTATATCTCTCTCTGGAACAGCCCCCGTTTTTTTCACAATCCCATGCGTAATGACGGCTCCAGTGTCGCCATGCCAAAAATAGAATAGCCGGTATCGGACTTTGCCAAACCGCGTCCGAAGTTCAAAAATCCCGTTTCTCAGATGCTGCGCGTGCGGAAAACGAATTTGGGATCCCCTATTTTGCAACCTCTGGATAGCAACGCGACATTTCCTTCGGTGCTGAGTCGGCAACTTTTCAATCCATTCGACTAACGGGACTCGCCCGCTCTGTTCGCGATAAAGCACAACACGTTTCTGTTGTTGTCTAAACTGCACATCATTAGATTTTACCATAAAAAAAGCCTGTTGTCAATAAAAATTTGTCCAGAAAAGCGCGGGATCAATTGCCAACAAGGTTGATATTAAAAGCCTCGTTCTATTTTAGCAATTTCAGACACATTACCTCTAAAGCCAAGGTGGCGTTTGTATTGGTGTTGTCAATAAGGGATTTGGTGTCAAAGACCGTCTGGATGGCTTGTTGTATACGGAGCTGAGAGTAGCGCGGCACAATGGATTGAAGTTCCGAAATAGAGTGGATATGTGTTATTAATTCGGTGGGCGCGCCTTGCTGCAGAAAGAGTAGGTCGCGATACCATGTGGCTAATTCGCCTAAAGTTTCAGGGTTATTTTTGAAGTGTTCGGCAAGTCTGAAGGCGGCTAATGGATCCGTCTCCTTGAGAATTTCTGGTACTTCTTGCGTGTGTACCTCGCCTTTTTCGAGGTGGGCGAGTGCTGTCCCGATCGCGCCATCCGCTGCAATCGCGAGTGCCGTCGCCTGTTCCAGTGCTACCGAAAACTGTTCGACCAAGATTTTGGCTAATTCTTGTGTCGGCATCGGGTGGAATTGGAGGATTTGGCATCGGGAACGAGTGGTCGGCAGCAATGCTCGGATATTCGCTGTTAAGAGGATTAAAACGGAGGCTGCAGGCGGCTCCTCAAGCGTTTTTAGGAGACAGTTCTCTGCCTCCGCATTCATCCGTTCCACATCTGTCAAGATGTAGATTTTCCGACTCGCTTCAAGCGGTTCGTAGATAATCTGTTTCTGTAACTCTCGAATCTGTCCTATCTTCAGAAAACTGCCTTCAGGTCGTATGAACTGTAGGTCCGGGTGGTTCCCGGACTCCATCTTCCGGCAAGCGAGGCACGTCCCGCATGCCACGGGTGAATACGTCTCTTGCTGACAAAAAATGAGTTGCGCGAAATAACGCGCGACCGTCTCTTTTCCGACACCTGTCGGTCCGACGAAGAGGTAGGCACCGGCGATCCGATCCGATGCAACGGTATGTTGGAGTTGTTCGACAATCTGTTGATGCCCAATGATTGGATTTTGCATTTTTCGTTGAAGATATATTTCTATTGCGATAGATACGTATGATACTCGGTTAAGATCGCTATATGAACGGTATCAGGGGGCTGTGCTGCGTCTATTAGCTTGACGCGGTCTGGGTCGGCTTTCGCGGCGGATAGATAGCCTTCACGGACTTTTCTGTGTTGTTCGAGAGGTTCTCTATCCAAACGGTCGCGATGCGTTTCACCGTGCTGCTGTCTCTGCAAGCCGATCTCCGGTGGCAGGTCAAGTATAAAGGTGATGTCTGGGGTCAAGCCGCCGGTAGCGACGCGATTCAATTGGTGGATCAGTTCAAGATCAATGCCGCCGCGATACCCTTGGTACGCGACGGTAGCATCAATAAACCTATCACAGATAACGATTTTATTGGCTTCGAGCGCGGGACGTATCCGTTCATCTACGTGTTGTGCGCGTGCCGCAGCCAGCAGCAGCAGCTCCGTCATGGCTGTAATACCGTCGGATGTTAAAAAGATATCGCGAATCCGTTCAGCGATAGGCGTGCCACCGGGTTCACGGGTGAGGACAACGTCTGGACCGAGGGCAGTCGCCAACCGTTCTGCCTGTGTGGTTTTGCCTGCGCCCTCCACACCTTCAAATGTAATAAAAGTTCCACTTTGTGCCATCTTCTCTCTTTTCAAATAAAAAGCACCCACATCGGGTTTTCACCGACTGCATAAGTGGTCAATGGTGACAATTCGCCGCTCTGACGGTTGATACGGTAGGTGGCGAGGTTACCAGACCCTTGACCGCCGACAAAAAGGAAGTTGCCTGCCCCGTCAATGTTGAAAACGCGGGGTGTCGGTTCGGTCAACTGATGCCCGATAGTACTGAGTTTACCTGTCTCTTCGTCGATTGCGAATCCTGCGATGCTATCGTGTCCGCGATTGGAGACATAGAGGAATTGCCCTTGTGGGTCAACGTGGATTTGCGCGCAGGTGTTGTCCGCCTCGAAGTCTGAGGGGAGCGTAGAGAGGTCTTCCTGTAGGTCCGATAAGATCCCCGGATGGTCTCCTCCTTCTTGAAGTGTGTACGCCGAAACACTCGATCCATTTTCGTTCGAGAAATAGAGGATCGGTTTGCTCGGATGGAAACAGAAATGCCGAGGTCCGATGGGTGCCCCCGGATTGAGATTCCCGATAATATTCTGTGTGAGCATGCCTGTCTTTTCATCGAAATGGAACTGATAGATGGCGTTTCGTGGGACAGTATGCGGTACGAAGGCGTATCGGTTTGAGGCATCCGTCTCGACGCAGTGGGCGTGTATATCGGTTTTGACCGTCTG
>CAZGAW010000150.1:0-7718 GCA_964523645.1 uncultured bacterium
GTCGGCAGGACCCCCAGTCCGTGTATGGTATGTAACAGGGAGCTGAAGTTCGGTAGGCTCCTTGATCTCGTCAAGACGTTGGAATGCGATGCTATCGCCACAGGACACTATGCTCGTGTTGAGCAGCATCCAGAGACAGGACGCTATCTCTTACGCAAGGCACGCGATGTCAGCAAAGACCAGTCCTATTTCCTCGCTGCCCTGACGCAGGAACAATTACAATGTGCTATGATGCCTCTCGGCGAGCACACGAAAACCGAGGTCCGCGACCTTGCCCGTAAGTATCAGCTCCGCACTGCTGAAAAGATTGAGAGTCAGGAACTCTGCTTTGTTGCTGACACCAATTATAGACGTTTCCTCCAAGACAGGGTCCCTGAGAAGATTCAGGGCGGCAATATTGTGGACGGAGAGGGTAACGTTCTCGGTAAGCATGACGGCGTGCCGTTTTACACCGTCGGTCAGCGGCGCGGGTTAGGCATTGCAGTCGGCAAACCGCTCTATGTGACGCAGCTCAACGCAAAGAAGAACACCGTCGTTGTCGGCGAATCCGATGCGCTCCTTGAGGACACGATGTATGTTGAACGCATCAACCTCATCGCCATTGCGCAATTGACAGAACCGATCCGCGCCCACGTGAAAGTCCGATCCCGAGATGATGGCGGTCCGGCGACAATCTCTCCTATCAGCGACACAGAAGCGATTGTGAAGTTTGACCAACCCCGCCGCGCGATTACCCCTGGACAGGCTACCGTCTTTTACGACGGCGAATACGTCCTCGGCGGCGGTTGGATTGTAGACGCTCGCGACAAATGACTTCAAAACTCATCTGCCTCCTCGGTCCTACAGCGGTTGGCAAAACAGAGATAGCCATTCAACTTGCCCAACGCCTCAACGCCGAAATTGTCTCCGTTGATTCCCGCCAAATCTATCGGCAGATGGACATCGGCACCGCCAAGCCGACTCCTGAAGAACGGCAGGCAGCACGGCATCACCTCATAGATTGTCTGGACATTTCCCAACCCTTCTCCGTTGCTGACTATCAACGCCTCGCAGACACTGCAATCACTGACATCCGAAACAGAGGCAAGCGCGTACTACTTGCCGGTGGTGCGGGTCTCTACTTCCGAGCGGTTGTTGATGGTTTGTTTGAAGGTCCAGGGGCGGACCCGGCGCGCCGTGAACGACTTGAGCAGGAAGCCGCGCAACACGGCGTTGATGCTCTCCACGAACGGCTCCGCGCTTGTGATCCAGTGTCTGCTGACCGAATCCACCCGAATAACATCGTCCGGGTTGTGCGTGCCTTAGAAGTCTATGAGTTAACAGGTACGCCTCTGTCCGAACTCCAACAGCAGTGGCAGCCAGAGAAACAACGCTATCCGTTTATCGCCTTCTGTCTGACGATGCCGCGGGCACGCCTTTATCGTCGTATTGAGCAACGTGTTGATGTGATGCTTGCGAATGGACTGATCGCCGAAGTTGAAGCGTTATTAGCCGCTGGTTATTCCCGTGATACCGTTGCCCTCCAAAGTTTCGGCTATAGAGAGTTGATCGCGTATCTGGATGGGGAGTGTACGTATATGGAAGCCGTCTCCCAGCTAAAACAAAATACCCGTCGTTTCGCCAAACGGCAACTCACATGGTTCCGCAAAGACCCGCGTCTTGAATGGATAGATCGGGAATCGACACCAGATGTCGTTGGGAATATTTTGGAGAGAATTGGGGATACTTAGCGTTGACTTCATCGCCTCCATGTGCTACACTCAATTGCGAACGCGTTGCACAAAAAGGAGAAAAAAAATGAGACGTTTTGGGACACAGGGTCCCGTTAATCCTCAAGAGCACTATGTTGTGTCGCGCCCGAAGGAGATTGCCGATTTTATCAAACGTGTTGAAGAAGGGAGATATATTGTCCTCTTTGCCCCGCGTCAAACGGGCAAAACGACCTTCTTTCAACGTGCTTTAGATACACTTGCTGTCGAAAAATCGGAATATCTCCCGATTTCGCTTAATTTTGACGTATACAAAAATACAAGTGTAGTCAATTTTTACGAGAATCTTTGTGAAGATATCCGTGAGGAGATTCACAACACATTCCAGCAACGGGGCGTTCTGATTTCTGAGGCACTAAGCCAACTGTTGAGAAATACACAACTCACAGACCACCACGCGATGCGTAGGTTTTTTAGAAACCTTGCACGTCTGTTAAGCCCCCAAAGGTGCATCATTATCATTGACGAATTTGATGGCATCCCACAAGCTGCTCTGAGCGATTTTCTTCATACACTTCGCCATATCTACATTGCAGGTAAACCGCGATGCCCCCACAGCGTTGGCATCATTGGTGTTAAGAGTATTGCGCAGCTCAACTACGACCGATCTATCTCCCCCTTCAATATCCAAGATGACTTCCATCTCCCTAACTTTACGCTTGAACAAGTCCAGGAACTGTTTGGACAATATACCGCCGAAGTCGGACAAGCCTTTGTTCCAGAGGTTATAGCATCTATCCATAAGCAGACCGCCGGGCAACCCGTCCTTGTCAACCGATTCGCCCAGATCCTTACCGAAGAACTGGACATTCCGAAGACTGAACCTATTACAATGGCACACTTTTCAGAGGCACACGATCAGCTCCTTCATGGACAGAATACTAACATTGAGCATCTGACAACCAACATCCGCAGAAACCCGCGCTTTGAAAGCGTTCTCATGCGCATTATGGCACGTGATGAAGGTATGGACTTCAATATGGACGATGACATTATCAGTGAACTTGCAACCTATGGTGTCATCAAAAGAGCTCCTGATGGTATGTGCGAGATTCTCAACCCAATTTATCTTTACCGCATCATGAGAACTTTTAAACCGATCGTGAATGGGCTGGAACATGAGTACCTTCCCAGCGGTACGAGTGAAGAATTTCCCAATTATATTACACCCACCGGACGCATTGATATGGAGGCGTTACTTGACAACTTTCGAGATTTCATTGCCCGCGCAGGTTTTAGAATTCTGCAAGTGCCAGATACGCCACAAGAGTCCGTAGGCAGGCACCTCCTCCTCGCCTATCTTGATCAGTTTGTTAAAATTGTCGGCGGCATAATGTATCTTGAGGTTCCCACTGGTCGGGGTCGGATGGACCTCATCATCGTACACAACCAGCGAAAATACGTTGTTGAAACAAAGGTTTGGCGAGGGGACACTCGCTATCAGTCGGGTAAAAAGCAACTCGCAGCATATCTCAAATCTGAGGGGATGGCGGAAGGATATTACATCGTCTTCGATCATCGGCAGAATCCGGAGCCACGGGTAGAAACGGAGACGATAAAGGATTTGACGATTCGGAGTTACGTTATTCCCGTGAGGCAAGAGATGCCTGCAAAGTCCCGAAATACTTCTGAAACACAATAAAAGAGGTGCTTCAATCAATGCCATGTTCCTCGCAATATTCCCGAATAATCGGCAAAAAAGCATCAGCATATTTTTCACATTTCGCAGGACTTACGCGATCAATCTGCATAAACGCTTCTTCAGTTTGCGGAAAATAAGTCGCCATCTCTTTCAGGGTCTTGTCCCAGAAGATGACAAACGCCGAAACCCCTTCCTCCTCAGCAATCGTTTTCCGCTTCTCTCGAAGTCGCTCAAAAAGCTCCAAGTCGTATTCATTCGGTTCCGGAGAGGTTGTTTCAGAAGTATCTGGGATGTCAGTTCTGTTCTCTCCTGAATCTGTTTCCTGTTTCTTGAAGTGTTTACGGATAATAGGCAAAAAGACATCAGCGTATTTTTCACATTTCGTGGGGCCCACACCAGGCATCTGCCTAAAGGATTCTTCAGATGTCGGAAAATAGGTCGCCATCGCTTGCAGTGCTGTATCGTGAAAAACTTCGTAAGGTAGTACGTCCGCCGCCTCAGCGATCTTGTCTCGTTCAGTCCGAAGTAATTCAAAGAGTTTCGGAGAATATTCAGGCGATACTTCGGATACCGATCGGTTAGCCGACTTCACTGAAAGTCCCCAAAATTGATCGCCTCCGTTAAGCACGCCCCAACCTTTTTTTGTCAAGCGAAGACTGCCGTGTCGTACCTCGCGTTCAAGGAGTTTGTGTTGGAGAAATTGAAGAGACAGATGTCGCCATTCTGCTTTGCTGTAATCTGTGCCGATACCGTGTGTGGAGAGCCTATCATGTCCGTTTTCAATAATCTTTTTCCGTTGTGAACCCCGTAGGACATCAATAATATAGGCTTCTCCAAACATCTGTTTTGTCCGAACGACACAAGAGAAGAATTTTTGTGCCAGAGTCGTCAGGTCAATCCGTTCCGTTTCCGACTTGCAGCAGTTGTCACACATGCCACAATTATCGTGCTCGTACTGTTCTCCGAAGTAGGCTAACAACACTTTTCGACGGCATGCCAGTGAAGTTGCCCACGAAACAAGCGTCTGTGATCGTTCTTGTCGTCCTTCCCTTTCGGATGGTGCTCCTTGTTCAATAAAGTGGTTGATAGTGTCTACGTCCCCATAACTGAATAGCAGTAGACAGTCTGCGGGAAGCCCATCACGCCCGCTGCGGCCAATCTCCTGATAGTAGGATTCCGGCTCCTTCGGCAACCCAGCGTGTAATACAAAACGGACATCCGCTTTATCAATACCCATCCCGAAAGCGATTGTAGCGACGATGACCTGAATATCCCCGTTGATGAAAGCGTCCTGATTGTGTTTACGGGTTGCATCATCCAGCTCTCCATGATACGGAAGTACAGAAATCCGTCTGGCAGTTAGATCCCGGCACAAAGATTTAACTTGATTTATCGTTTGACAATAGATAATACCGGATTCTTGGCGATGCTTATAAAGAAACGCAAGGGTCTGATCAAGCAACTCAATCTTCGGTTCAACAGCAATAAAGAGGTTTTTCCGGTCAAAACTGCCTATGAACTCGCTTCCCTCATCAAATTTAAGCAACTTTTTGATGTCCTTTTGAACGCGGGGAGTCGCAGTTGCTGTTAAGGCAACACAAACAGCACTTTGAAATCGCTCCCGAATGGAAACCAGTTGTCGGTATTCCGGACGAAAATCGTGTCCCCACTCCGAAATACAATGTGCTTCATCAATCGCGAGGCAGGCGACATCTGATTCATCAAGCATCAGAAGTATTTCAGGTCGGACGAGCGTTTCAGGGGCAACGTAAAGAAGTTTCATTTTCCCCTGTTTGACACGCTGCATTATCGTTTTCTGTTCTGAATAGTTGAGAGTGCTGTTGAGGAAAGCTGCACGGATACCTCTGTTTTGCAGTTGCATCACCTGATCCTGCATGAGCGAAATCAGCGGCGAGACAACTACCGTCATGCCATCAAAAATGAGTGCAGGCAATTGATAACAGAGCGACTTGCCACCGCCTGTTGGTAACACCACGAGGGCATCTTGCTTTTTGAGGATGTGGTCAATGATGTCCTTCTTGGCCGAACACGTTTTGGAGAATCTCTAACGGGTTTTGTAGAGGCGTTGGGTGTGGGCGCGGTTTTTCTTCATCAAGTGGTTTTTCTTCTTCCTGTTTTCCAGCTTCGAGGAACCACCCGGAGAGTTGCGCGTAGTGTCGTTCTTCAGCATCGGGTTCGTCTTTCGGTCGCCATCGATGTGCTAACGATACACGTAGGAGTGTTCCAGCAGGGATTGTCTCAACCGGTTCTTGGAAACCGACGAAAGTGAGCGTGCAACTACCATTTTCGGTAGCGTAGCGATACCGTATGCGTCTGCCTTCTGTATCGCGGATGAGCGGCTGATCCGGTCTCCAAAACGTTGTACTGTAGTTCGGTACATCATCCCCGGTAGAAATGTAAAGCGAGCCGTTACCTGTGGTTTTCAATAAGCCTTCATAGAGTTCTTGGGGAGACCCAGTTTTCGGTGGCATTAAGAGTTCAATAGCACTCACTAAGTCTTTCGGAGCTTTCGCGGGGTGTAGAAGCCTCTTTTTGTGAACAACGATATTTTCGTTATGTGGTGAAATTAGTGAAATTTCAGGTTTAGCCGCTATCTCCCAGATTTCACCGACGTTATATTCTCGGTTCGCACCGTCATGCGGATCAGCGTTAAATGGAATGAGTCGAACACTTTTCCCTGTCTCCGTAATGCCACCGATGCATGCCCCACCACCCATCCGAGTTTTCGCAACAATCAAGACTCTCACGGTAAAATATCTTCGACCTCCAAATTAAATGTTTTCGCTAACGTATCCGCTACCAATGAGCGGTGACATGCTTCAGGGGCAGTTTCCACACAAAAGAGCGCAACGACTTTGGCATCAGATTCCAGTTCATCCAAAAGACTTTGCGGTTCAAACGCAGTGAGGCATTCGGTGTGGTAGGCTTCGATAAACGCTTCTCCCAGAGCAGTGCGTTTGCGTTTAGCGGTTTTCGTCGCTTTGTCTGCTGCTGCTTGCTTTTCTCGAACGGCTCTTGTTGGTCCCAAGTCTTTGCGATGAATGTATCGGATACCGAGTTCTGCAAGGCGTGCTTGCAGTCGCATACTGTTGGCGAATGCATAAGTTGCACCGCGGACACCACGGCGACTACGGATATCGCAGAATGTGTCAACCGCAGCGTCGCATAAAGCCTGAAAAAAACTGGACTCGTCGAATCCGTACACGCCAATGGTAACAATTTTGATTTGCATAGTGGATTAAATTAAGGGTATTTTTTTCGAGAATGAAATGTCTCGTCACCAAACATCGACAACTGCCCACCCGTCAGCCGCTCAATAACTTGCGCCTGCGTCAATTGCTCACCAGTTTCGTCGATATGCATGACCGCTATATCTTCATTCGTGAGGGTTACACCGATAAGTTTACAACGGTGGCATTCTTCCGGTTTCCCCTCGCTGCACATCAGAACAATGGATTGCTGTTGTGAGAAGGCAGTCCGAAGGCGTTGGATACCAGACTGGTAGGACTCCGTGGCTTTGATCTTTTCGTAATCGACTTTCCCGTTGACGTAGCACGCTTCATCGTCCGGTCTACCACCGAGTGTATCCCCCATGAAGATATAGCGAATACCGTGCTGTTCCAGTGTATTTGCGAGTGGTGCTTTCGAGAATTCCGGTTTGTAGCGAGAGTAGGGTGCTGAACGAACATCAATGAGATAAGCAATCTTGTGGGCGTGTAGCAACGCAATGAGTTCCTCTATCGAACGGCTCCCATAGCCTATCGTGTAAATTGGAGTGAGGGCGGATGAGTGTTCCATGATGCATATATGGTATCACAGGATCCCCGAAAAAGCAATCAAAAGTGTAACATTTTTAACGAAGATTGATTAAAGGTATACCGTTATGTTAATCCATATTTTTTAGCAAGAATCGTGCTTCGTTCAGTCCTTCCATCCTACCACCTTTCCAGTAGAAGCGAACTTCACCAACGACGCTTACTGACAACCGATAACCAATAACTATTTTTTCACAGTACCTTTCACAGTAACCCATTCCTAAAACCTCTCAAAACCCAGTTGTCATCTACGTTCACACCCGATTCTCAAATTTCACAAATTCCCATTTAACTGTGAAAACTGTGAAATTTTAGCACCCTAAATGATCCAGTATGCTTCAAATTACTTGAATTTCCCGAAAATATCCTGTATAATTCCTTAAATCCACTAATATCTAACGAGAAAAATAAAAACACAATTTGGAGGTGTCCATCATGTTTTGGGGTATCTTTGACCCACTGTATTTCTAG
>CAZGAW010000151.1:0-358 GCA_964523645.1 uncultured bacterium
TTTTCGTTGCGGACTTCCGGATCTTTCCAAGCACCCTTCGCCAATGCCATTGCCTCTGCTTCGGTTATCGGCATCTTCGTTAAGACCGCAATTGCCGCGTCCCGCTTTGCTGAGTCCTTACTCTTCTCGATCGCTTTCCACGCATTGACGAGATCCTTATGTGAATCAATAATCAGCGTACCGAAAAGGTCGTTGACAACATTCCAACGGGTGCCGCCTTTATCTGAGTCGTATTGAAACGGGGAACCTTCCATAGCGAACGGATTTGGGACGATACATCTTTCACCGAGTTTATCATAAAGTGCTGGCAGCACGCTGGCTCGGTTTAGACCGCCTTTCCATTCAGGTCCCTCAGAAT
>CAZGAW010000151.1:368-5069 GCA_964523645.1 uncultured bacterium
GAGCATCCAGAGTTTCTGAGCATCTTCCGATAAAACGAATTCGAGAAACTTTTCAGCGACAGCCATATTCGGCGCGCCCTTGAGGATAGCGATCGGATCCGCTGTGACGACTGCACCGTCAGCCGGGACAACGTATTTAATCTTATCAGCACCAACAACAGCGATTTGGCCGTACGCGTAAAAGTCGATGGCAAGTCCGTAAATCACCTGTCCGGCGACAACGTCTGTCGGGATAGCGTTCGCACCGGCGGAGAAACCGCGTACATTGCCACCGAGTTTTGTTAAGAGCGCGAACCCCTCTTCCCATCCGAGCGTTTGAAGGATGATCTCATAGACCATGTGTGCAGAACCACTCTCTCTCGGATCTGCCGCACCAATTCTCCCGATCAATGCCAAGTTACCCAGATCCTTCCATGTCGAGACTTCGGGCAGTTGCAACAGTTGTCGGAGTTCCTCATTGTACATAATACCGAAACTTGATAACGCTGCACCATACCAGTGATGTTCCGCATCGTAGAGCGGAATCCCTTGGAACGATTGCATCATCTGCTCAAGTTGTATTCCGGGCAGCTTGTAAGCCTGCAACCATCCCATATTTGAGAGGCGGAGATAGTTATCAGTGCCACCCCCAAAGAAGATGTCGATACCGATGCCTTCCGGCACGCGTTTAAATTCCGATTCAATAAACCGATAGTTAGAAGAGGTACCGCCGACATCTCGCCAATCCGTTTTGACGCTCCTACCTGTTTCTGCTTCGTACCATTTCTCGAAATTTTTGCCAAACTCTGCTTCAATGCCCTCTGGGTGCGGGGAGATAATGATGAGTTCGTCTTGAGCGAGTGAGAGCACCGGTAATGATAAAAGACATAATATTATCGCCAGTACCAGGGGCTTAAAGTAAGACATTTTTTTACTCCTTTTGCGGTATGTTTAATAAGCTATTACGGTGAGAGCGTAGGTTCTTGGTGAAAAATAAACAGGGACGGGTTCATCCACTTTTCTTTTTCAATATCATAAATGCCGTAGTGGAGATGAGCACCCGTGCTACGGCCAGTATTTCCGACATAGCCAATAATCTGACCACGTACCACTTCTTGATTCACTTTGAGACCCTCGGCATAGCCTTGCAAATGCGCGTACAAAGTCTTATACCCGGATGCTTCATGGGTGAGTTCAATTGTATTTCCCAAATAGCCCTTCTTTCCAACCAGTACAACTGTGCCATTGGCGGCAGCGATCACAGGAACACCAGCGCGGGTTTTAATATCCAACCCTTGGTGAAATTCACGGTTTTTCGTTAGTGGGTGGATCCGCCATCCGAAGTGCGAAGAATACCAAAAAGCGTGTCGCTCCCCATTTTCCTGTTGGAGTTTCACTGGGAGAATCAAAGGATATCCGAAAAGTTGTTGTTGATAGGCGTTGATATAATCATGGAGAACCTGCAACTCCTCTTTCAGGGTACTCGGTGTCAGTTTCTGCTGCGCTTGGGTATCAGGGACGGCATCAGTGGACGCGGCTATATCTGTCTGTTGAGGCTCGGATTCTCCGGGAGACGCGGTAATATTAGACTCGCCACCCTGTCCGAGAATCCCTAAAGCCTCCTGAATCTTTTTTACCATTTGCCGAATATCGTTCATCTCCTCATTCACGGTAGCAAGTTCCAATTCAACTTGGCGTTTTGCCTCCGTTAATTGTTGAATTTCTTTCTCCATGTGCATTTGTAATTCGTTTTCGGTACTGATTCTCTGCCGTTTTTGGAAGCGACCATAGGTGAAGCCGCCAATTGCCACAAGGAATAGACTAAGGATAACGCAGGAGAGCAGCAATAGATGTCCTCGACCGATCACGTGCTGACGGACAGAATCTTTCTGAGACGACATGATAATAAGTGTATACATTTAACGGATTCTCCTTCCAATAAGGCTTGTGCAAAACATCAGTGTTTGCTTATAAGAGTTGGAGACTTGTAGTTGCCTGATTCACCCAACAGATACCTATCTTTGAACGAACCGTTTTACAGGCGCGAAACGATCGCCGGCATTTTCCAGATGAGGATAATGATAGCACCAAGCAGGATGAGATACCACACGATCAACATTCGGACGCGGGCTCTCTTGAAAATGGAACGGCGCGGACGTTTCAATTGACTCACTGAACTCCTTTTACGTTTTTTTCGTAGCCCGAATTTGGGAGATACCGTACTTAAAAGCAGCCTCTATATTAAATTCAACGTCTTCATACACAACTTTCTCACCTTTTTGTGGTAGGTGTCCCAGCAACATCAGGACAAAGCCACCAATCGTATCACACTGATCTGTCGGGATTCGGAGGTCTAAGACTTTGTTAACATCAGCAATTAACATGCGGGCTTCCATACGCCAGTCGTTGGTACCAAGTTTTTCAATGTGAGGTGTCGTCCGTTTGCGATTAGCCGTGACCTTGCCTATAATCCGCTCTACAATATCTATCAACTCTACGATCCCGACACAACTGCCGTGCTCGTTAACCACAATCGCGATCGGTATCTCAGATTGCCGCAGTTCGCTCAATAAATCCATAGCAGACTTCAGGGCAGGGACATAATTCACATCCCTCACGAATGACGATAAATCGTCGTCGTCGTGCTCGCTTGTAAGGACCTCCATCACATCAACGACTCCGAGCAATTGGTCAACGCGCGCATTATAAATGGGGATGTAATGATAATTGGAAGCGCGACAGAGGGTGAGAACTTCGGCGGACGATGCCCCGGCTACCAGCACGGCTGTTTCTGATAATGGCAACATCACTTCCTGTGCTGTCAGCGTTGGCAACTCAAAAATCGCACTGAGTAATTGGGATTCGGCATCCGAAAACGCATTAATATTTTCCAGAAGTAACTGGACGAATTGTTCGCGAGATGGGGTCGTCTGCCGTCCCAAGCCCCCAAAGAGCCCCTTTTTCCGGGGATTGGCTGCCTGTCCATCATACGCAACAAGCGGCTTGGGCGTAACTAATTCTATGTTCCCTGTGTCCGGCTTTCTAACGACAGGCATGGGCCCCTCTTTTTCTTCCGAAGGGGGTTTGGTAATTTCGTTCATAGCTTAGATCCACGTGAGTTTGAGAATGAACCGTAGTCAACCGTTAATTTGTGGAGCGAATGTTTGATATCCGCTTCACACTGCTCCTCGCACTTCAATTGACACACTTATTCAGTTATGACAGGTCAAATTATTTTTATTCAAACAAACAGCAAAAAATTATATATCTAACTATGAATTATAGAATACTTTCAGAGAAAAAGCAAGTTATATCTATAAAAATCCCTAATTTTGCTTGAAAATCCTTTTAGGGCTAAGAAGTTGGTTAGAGAAATGTGGTAATTTCATTCCCCTTGTGGTTGCTGGTAAACGTAGCGTTCACAACGTCTAATTAAGACTAAGATTTACCATAAGTCTCGGCAACGAGTGTCAGTTCCGTTTTTCCACCGAGCCCAGCAACGACAGGAAACGTTTTCTCCCCCGGCTTCCCATCTTTCGGAACATATCTGACCTGCGGCGAGAAGTAGGCATACAGTGCTGTGTTCCGAGGGTTAGCGGTCGTATTTGGACCGGAACCGTGTACCATTAAACTATGGAAAAACAGCGCACTTCCCGCAGACAGTGGAACATCCATCTGCTGCGCCTCAACCTCTTTGCGATCGGTGAGTTCGGCATCCTGTTCCCGTGCGATATTCCCCCAAGACTGCATACCCCACAGGTGGCTTTTCGGAATCACCTTAAAACATCCGTTTTCCGGTGTAGCATCGTTAAGTGCGATACTCACGGTAACAAGACTCGGCGGATCCATCGGCCAATACGCAGAGTCTTGATGTAAACCGTGTGAAGAACCGTGAAACGCAGGCTTGAACATCAAGGTACTTCTAAAAAGTAGAAGATCAGCAGACCCTGTGAGTTCTTGGAGCACCTTAATAAGTTTCGGATGCGCTGCGAGGTCCCGGAACACATCCGAGTACTGCCGTGTATTTTCTGCTTTCCGTAGCACAGGCAGATTGTCGCCTTGTGTTTCGTCTTTCGCGAACGGTTCACGTTGGACGTGGCGGCGGGCAATCTCCGCTCGCGCTCTTTCAGCATCGGATTCGTGTCCAGCCGCGAACGCATGCAACCGGTGAATCTCTGCTTGACATCTCTCGACCTCTTCCGCCGACAACAGGTTTTCAACAATAAGATAGCCTTCTTCTTCAAAAAAGGTTTTTCGGGCTTTCAGTTTCATGTTAGCCTCCAATCAATTGTTTAACTTCCCAGATAATACTCGAAATCGCGAATCCCACATAAACACATGAAGCGATCAGCATCATGAAGGTAGAGAACCGTTTCGGTTTGGCGAACTCAGGCAAAAAGCGGCGGTTCATGTAAAGCGTGAGCGGCACGTAAACTGCCATCGCGAAACCGCCCATGTACGCCGCATTAAAGAGGAAACCTAATTCACTGACGTTTAACTGCTCCATGACAAAGGTGATTACACACCCACCGACGATCCAGATCCCAGCGATCAGGAGATACCACCAACTCAGGTCCCGGTTTTGCGCGCCTCGGAAATTGGTATAGATAATATCGGAAATTGAGCGCGATACGCCGTCAACGAGTGCAAGTTGCGTACCGAAAAGTGTAGCAACACCGACCATTAAGAAAATTTTCTGCCCCGCTACACCCCAGATTTCAC
>CAZGAW010000151.1:5169-7677 GCA_964523645.1 uncultured bacterium
GTAGCAACACCGACCATTAAGAAAATTTTCTGCCCCGCTACACCCCAGATTTCACCTAAGATCCGCGCCTCGTCATAGATAAGTTTGCCTTGCTCAGGAACTATCCCTTGTGGATGTAAAACTGCGAGTGCACCAAAAATAAAGAGTAGAATCGTAAGCGTATTGAGTGCCCAGAAGAAGAGAATCTGATCATTTTTCACATATTGCCACCACGCAGCGAAACGTTTCCGGTTCTCTTCTGTCGCCTCAAAGGTAAACCCCGTCGCTGGCACCTTTTCGCTCCTACCGCGGAGGGGGTTCTGGAGACCCGGCAACTGCGCACCCATTCCGATATTTTTATCCCGTAAATAGAAGGTATAGAATAGATTCGCTGTCCCACCAGCACCAGCAAAAACTAACGCACTAAAAAACGTTTTCACCGGCATAGCCGGATCTTTGTAACCGACGTTAATCAAACCTCTCCCGAGCTCTTTCCACGTATCCATTGAACCGACAGCAATAACAACCAGAATCAGTCCAACCGTTACGATAGCGACAAGGACTTCAACTGTCCGTTCGACAGACGTGTAGACCATCTTCGGTCCGAAAAGGATGAGGGCAACACCGGCAAACGTAAGTACTGTCCAGAAAGTATCAGACCCCCAACCACCAGGTCCAAGAATGAGTGCTTTGAGCGCGAGACCGGAGGTACGCGCCCAGCCTGGGGCGATCCAACCGACGATAGTGAGAAGAATGAACAGAGGCCCGAAACCGCGCCAGATACGACTGTAACCCGTGTAGACCGTTTCACCCGTTGCGATCGTCCAACGACCAACCTCAAAATTAATCCAGAGTTGGAGGAATACACCGAGTGCCGCTGCCCAGACCATGCTCCCACCATACTCCGCAGCGATGAGGGGCCAGATGACACTCTCACCCGCACCAATAGATAGACCCACTAAGATCGCTCCGGGACCCGCAATCTTCCAGAATGGCAGCCGTTTTTCAGGCAACTCAACAACTTTAAAATCGTCAAGCGGTTGATAAAATCTTGCCATATATATCCCCCCGAGGCATAAAGTTAAGTTGTGATTATGCTTTCGCGTAACACTTCAATCGGATGTCTCGCTTGGACACCTGTCCCGTGTTCGAGTTGGTGCCTGCAAGAAAAACCGGCGGCACTGAGCGTGAAACTACCCGGCGGTTTTTCACGGACAGCCCCAAAAAGCCGTAACTCACCAATCTTCATAGAGAGATCATAATGTGCCTTTTCATATCCGAACGCACCCGCCATACCGCAACAACTCGAATCAAGCACTGATACGTTGTGTTCTGCAGGGAGGCTTAACATTTTTACAGTCGGTTGAATACCGACGAGGGCACGCTGATGACAATGACCGTGGAGTAATATGTCTTGTGGTTCTGTTGAGAATTCCACCCCTAATTCGTCCGCTTCTATCAACTTCACAAAAAACTCTTCAAATGAATAGGTTACCTCAGCAACACGTTTCGCTTCAGGTGTACCGATCAACTCAACGTAATCGTCGGTGATGGCAGATGTACAACTCGGTTCACATCCGATAATTGGGATTCCGGCATCAGCGTAACCTCGAAGCACATCAATGTTGTAGCGCGCGTTCTCAACCGCTCGGTCGAGCATCCCCTCGGAGATGAGCGGACGACCGCAGCACCGTTTCTCAGGGAACACCACCTCAAAACCGCAGGCTTCTAATACCTCAACAGCAGCTTTGCCAATGGCAGGTTCACTATAATTCATAAAAGTATCAGGAAACAGCACAACCTTTTTGTCTGACGTACGGCGCGAACGACGCTTTCGGAACCACTGTTCATAAGTAGGACGCACGAAGGTCGGCATATCACGGCGACGGTCAACACCGATGAGTTTTTCCGCAATCCATTTGGACAACCCGTTATTGACCGCCCAGTTGGAGAATGGAGAAAACATCGAACCGAGTGGCGCAAAGGCACCAATTTCACCGAACATACGCCGATGCAAGGGCAAGCCGTTGGCTTTGTGATAGTGCGCAAGCACCTCATACTTAATCTTTGCCATGTCTACATTCGACGGACATTCTGCTTTGCACGCCTTGCATCCGAGGCATAAATCTAAAACCTCTTGGAGACGCTCGCTCGTGAAATCCGTGTATGGCAACGTACCCGAAATAATCGAGCGGAGGGCATTCGCACGTCCACGCGTTGAATGCTCCTCTTCACGCGTGCCGATAAAAGATGGACACATCGTACCCGTCAACGTTTTTCTACACGCACCGACACCGTTGCACATTTCAATCGCTCTACCGAATCCGTCTTGGCTCGAAAAATCGAAGTAGGTGTCAATTTTAATGGTGTTGTAGTCGGCACCGAAACGAAGGTTTTCTGTCATCGGCGGCGCATCAATAATTTTACCCGGATTCATGATGTTATTCGGGTCGAACGCTCTTTTTACCTCGGTAAGTGCCTGATATATCTGCGGACCGAACATACTCTCTATCCACTCACTTCGGACAA
>CAZGAW010000152.1:0-7591 GCA_964523645.1 uncultured bacterium
GAGATGTGGTACCCCTCACCGCCATCTTTCACGGTACGGATGAGAATCGTCTTTTTAGGGCGGTGGTAGTAATGCGCATCGGTCGGTGCCCCTTCGTCTTGAAAATCCGAGAAATCAATAAGATCAAAGTTCGCAGTCGTGAAATGTCGAATCTCTTCACCGCGCTGACTTGCAATATTGCGAGCCATTGAAAGACTTTTGAGGTAAACTTCGGGGCCCATGACAGCGGAACCCAGATTCAGAAAAACGCCGCCTTCTAATTGAGAGACGCTGTGCGCAAAACGGAGAAAATCTTCACCTGTTGTCCATCCCATCGCTGCATAATCAGCAGCGGGATGCTGGTCGATGATGTCGTATCCGATGCCCTTGTGAACCGTGAATGGAATGCCTAACCGATATGCCGCCGCAAACATGCTCACATCGCTGTGTGGAAAGTCGATACCTTCTTCACTTTGCGCGATTAATCTACCGACTGCTTCCCCGAAACCGATCTTATCTCGGTAACCGCGAATAATGGCTTCGTTCAAATAGCGTCCGGTTTCCTCCCAATTGCCGAATTTTCCGTCCCAAATATAGTCTTCTACATCTTCGAGCGTTGCGCCGATGTGTGCGAGTTCAAAATCGTGGATAGCACACGCACCATTCGTAGCGATGTGCGTGATGATACCGCGTTCCATCAAGTCGATGATGAAACGGGAATTGCCGCGCCGCATGACGTGGGCACCCATCATCCAGATGACCTGTTTCCCACTATGATGTGCTTCAACGATACGATCCGCAACGGCAGAGAGGTTCGGGTTTTCATAACGCGGTATCTCCACATCTAACGGATAGACATCTGCGACTGTCATCTTGTGGCGGCGTTGCGGAAGTGGAAGGATTGTGAGTAGGTCTCGGTTCAATTTGTTCATATTATGGTTTTGGGTTTTTGAACAAGAGATTTCTGGGAACAATCCCGCAGCCTAGTGTCTTCAGGGGAGGATAATTGTTCCAAAAACCTCTTAACTGGCAACTGATAACTAATAACTGACAACCCTCCCCCTACGCAGCAAACTTAGCGGAGACGATCTTAGAGATACCTGCCTGTTCCATTGTCACGCCGTACATAGCATCGGCGATTTCCATCGTGCGCCGGTTGTGCGTGATAATGACGAACTGTGTGTTCTCAGCGAAGGCACGGATAAGGTTGGTGAAACGGAGGACATTTGCCTCGTCGAGTGCGGCATCAACTTCGTCGAGCACGCAGAAAGGACTCGGCTTGATTTTGAAGACAGCGAATAGGAGTCCAATCGCCACCAATGAGCGTTCTCCACCGGACAGCTGCGTGATGCTCTGTGGACGCTTACCAGGCGGACGAGCGATAATGTCGATACCGGAATCAAGCACATCGGACGGATCCGTCAATAGCAATTCGGTTTCACCGCCACCGAAGAGTTGTGTGAAAACCTCTTGGAAGTTCGTCTGCACCTGTTCAAACGTTTCAAGAAATACTTCTCTCGAGGTCTGGTTGATTTTCTCTATCACCTGAATGGTGGCTTGCATCGACTGCTGGACATCATCACGTTGCGAAATAAGGAAATCGTGGCGTTTCTTATGTTCCTCGTAAGTTTCAATCGCTTTGAGGTTTACCGCACCCATTCCAGAAATTTCTGCTTTCAACTTTTCAATGCTATCTAAGAGATCGATCTCGTCCATTGTCTGTTCGCTATTCATTAGCGGCGGCAGCGAATCGATCGAAACCTGATATTTATCATGAATGCGGGTTGAAACCGATTTTATACGCATCTCGAACTGCGTTGTAGCGACTTCGAGTTTATGGCGCGCACGGTTCTGTTTCTCAAAGTTCCTGCGGGTCGAGCGCATCTCCTTTTGGAGCACCTCTACTTCCTGAAGGAGCGTCTCACGTTCTTCTGTCAGTTCCTCAACGTCCGATTCAGCTTCGGCGCGGTCTCCTTCTAAACGGAGGAACTCGCGTTGCGCTGCAGCGACCTGTTCCGCAAGATCGATTTTGGTTTGCTCATCGGAGTCAATAATTGCTTGCTGTTCAGCGATATCCTTGGTTGTTCGTTGTTGTGTCTCCTCGAATGTTTGAAGTTCCGATGCTAAACCCTCTAATTTCTGACGTTGTCCTGCTAAGAAGACTTGCATCTCTTGGCAATTGCTTGCGACTTCAGTGTGTTTCCGGTTTTCGCTCTCAATCTGCTCGGACATTCGCTGAATCCACCGCTCGGTACGGGTGCTCTTTTGCGTCAACGTCGCCATTTCCGCTTCAAGTGCTTGTTGTTCTTCCCGCGATGCCGTTACTGCACTGTTCAATTGGCGGTTTTCGGTTTCAATTTCGGCGAGTTGTTGTTCGAGTCGGGTAACTTGGAGGTTTGCCTGTTCTAAATCTTTCGTCAATGACGCTTTTTCAACCCGTTTGTCCTGCCACTGTGCCGTGAGCGTCTGCCGAGTTCTTTGCAAATTTGCTATTTCCGCAGCGTAGGCTTTGCGCTTCTGATCCATCTTATTGGAGGTTTGTGTCAACTTCCCAATTTCTTCCTCAAGCGTTTCAAGCTCACGGGCACGACTGAGGAGTCCACTCTGTTTCTGATTTGTTTGACCGCCAGTAATAGCGCCCGATGTATTAATGACTTCGCCATCTAATGTGACGAGGCGTGCCCTTGGACGGAACTGACGGGTCAGTGCGATTGCGGCATCCAAATCTTCGATAACAAGTGTATTGCCTAACAGATGCTGCATGGCAGTTTCATACTTAACGTCGTAATCGATCAATTCCGTAGCGATTCCAATAACGCCGGGTTGATTCAGCAGCTGCTCATCTTCAAATCTACGTCCGCGTAGAATATCGAGTGGGAGGAACGTTACCCTGCCTGCGCGATGTTTTTTAAGAAAAGCGATCCCGTTTTGGGCATCCTCAGCACTCTCGGTAATGACATTCTGGATGGCACTCCCGAGGGCTACCTCTATTGCAACTTCATACTCGGTATCCGTTGCGAGGAGTTCGGCAACAACGCCACACACGCCCTGAAACTGATCGGGGTAGTGGGTTTTTGCCCGCATGATCGCCCGAACCCCAGTATAGTACCCTTCATAGGCAGATTGCAATTCTTTTAGGGATTTAAGCCGCGAGACACTACTGCCTAAGGTACTCTGTAAGCTGTGGATTTCAGATTCAATTTTACGGAGGGCATCTTGACGCTCACCAAGGTCTGTCTCTGCCTGATTTTTTTCAGCTTCGATTTGAACGAGTGCGACTTTCAGTTGTGTTTCGGCGTGTTGGGCTTCGTCGCGAGTATCAGTAGCAGAACTGATTTCTGCCTTTAGTGCCATCCTGTTTTCTTTGAGGCGGTTAAGATTTCCCTCGGTATTCGTCAACTTATTCTCAATCGTTAAGCGTTCGCGTTCGCGTGCTGTCAATTCCGTTGCGGTTTCCTGTAAGGCGGTTTGTGCTTCTTGTACAGAATCCTTTGCTGCAGAGATACGTGCAGCGAGTTCAGTTAGGAGTTGTTGACGCGCTGCCAATCGGCTCTCTTCTATCTTGCAGGATGCTTCAAGTTTTTGGTACGCTTGGGTGCGCTCCCGCTGTTGTGTGAGTAAAGCTTTTTGTTGTGCCTTTAAGGATTCAAGCGTTTGGAGTGCACGCTCCCGCTGCTTTTGAATGTTGAGTTGACGTTCCTTGTGAAGAACTATCTGACGTTCGATCTGCTCAATCTGTGATTCAATGTCGCGGAGTCCTGTCTGCCCTTCACTTATCGTTGTATCTAACTCAGATCGACGGTTTGTGGCGTTCTCAATACGTTCTTCAGCGGCTTTAAGGGTTTCAGAGGCACTCGCGACACTGGTTAAGATTTCATCCAAGTCGGTTTGGGCTTGGGTATAATCCGTGCGGAGTTTATCGTACTCCCTGTGTGCGAGGTCGAGTTCAAACTGCTTCAGCTGCGCTTGTTGTGTGTTATAGTGCTGTGCCTGTTCTGCCTGTTCTTTGAGAGATTCGGTTTCGCGCTGTAGCTCCTGAATCACGTCGTTGATACGGTTGAGATTTTGCTCGGTCTGTTCAAGTTTACGGAGTGCTGTTTTCTTACGGTGTTTATACTTGGTAATGCCGGCGACCTCATCGAATAGAAAGCGGCGTTCTTCCGGGCGGACGTTCAGGATTAGATCGATCTTGCTCTGTTCCATAACGGAATAAGCGTCTACGCCAATACCTGTATCCATGAAGAGTTCGCTGATGTCTCGAAGGCGACACGGATTCTGATTAATCAGGTAGCGGCTTTCACCATTGCGCCCCAGGTGACGACACACCTCAACTTCTGGAGATGCTAAAGCAAGGTTGGGAGCATCTTCTGTGTGGGTATTCGGGTTTCCATTTGAAAAACGCAGTGCCACCTCTGTTTTCTGGGCGGGTGCGAAATTAGCACCGCCGTTGAAAAGTAGGTCGCGCATAGAAGTACACCGAAGCGAACGGGCACTCTGTTCCCCAAGCACCCACCGAATTGCATCGGAGACGTTGCTTTTTCCACAACCGTTGGGTCCGACAATAGTCGTGATACCAGGTTCAAGTATGAGCTCAATTTCTTCGGCGAAACTCTTAAATCCACGAATTTTGATGCTGTTTAAGTGCAAAGGTTTGACCTCCCACTATAATTGAGGAATAGTTGTCAGTCGTCAGTTCGGTTTTTCTAACGAAAATTCTTTCAGTCTGCCTCGCAGTGAGAGTTAAGAGGTTTTCCTGTAACAAGGGAACACCGAAGCAAAAACACCTTCTTGTGACTGATAACCGACAACCGAAAACTGCCAACTATTCCCTCTGATAACTAATATTATGTAAACGCAATGTCGCTAAAAAAGTTTCACGATTTGCCAATAGCACTTGAATTAACCACGGTGTCTATGTGCGTAGACTTCACGGTATCTGCGGGTTTGCGGTTCTCGCCAGTGTTAGCACATCGACTTCGGCAGGATCGGCAGTCCATAATTCGTTAACGGCTTCACGGATAGTAGCACCGGTGGTGAAAACGTCGTCAATCACAAGGAGTCGTTTTCCGTTGATACTCTTTGGATTTCGGATTTCAAAGGCACCAACGATATTCTGTTGACGTGCCTCTCTGTCCAAACTGCTTTGTGCGACTGTATGCCGATGCCGAGTCAATATATCTGTGCGAACGGGTACGCCGTCTGGTTTCGCAATCCCGTTGGCGAGTAGCGTCGCCTGATTGAAGCCGCGCTCCCGCAGCCGTTTCTTGTGAATTGGAACTGGCAAAATGAAGTCGTACTCCGCAATACTACAGTCCGAGGGTATGTGGGCATTTAGCAGTTGAATTAGGTGTCGGGCGAACACTTGTTTCTTTTCAAATTTAAAGAAATGTATTGCTTGCTGGAGTGTTGTTTGGTAAAGTGCTATGGATCGCAGCTTTCCATAGCGTGGTGGAGATATAGCGCACGTATCACAAAGTCCATTGATACCGGGTGTGCCACATATATCGCACCAAGGCGGTTCAAGGAATTGGATATCCTGCCAGCAGTTACCACAGATATAAGGTATAGACGTAGTCCCAAGAAATTCCTGACAGACCCGACATTCTGACGGATAGAGAAAAACCATTGCGGTTTCAAGTGTATCCCGCAATAGACGGGGTACGTACAAGCCGATTGACTTTGATCCCATGAAATACTACCTTGGAAGTGTAATATTCTATTTATCTGAATCGCGGATTCCGCAGATGCCACGAAAAATAATTTAGCGGATCTGAATACTAATTCAAGTTTACATTATATATGATAACATATTCAATTTAGAAATGCAAGTTTTTTTACGTGCTGAGGGTATTTCTCTACAGAATGAAGTTTAACGATTAAATCGGGTAGTGTGGGTGTTCATTGTCAGAATCAGGATTCACGGGATTCAAGGATTTGCAGGATTAGAGAACCTTCTTGATTGAAATCTCCCTTTATGGAATTACCGAAATATTTTCTTACACTTCATTTGGCGTGAGGAAATCTTTATCATAATCTTCATTTTCAAAACTCCAGTCTTTAGGCTGGAGATGTAGAAAATGCGTATTTTTCGTTGACAAGTTTTTGTGTTTGTGATATACTTCCAAATGCATTGCTGGTAGAGAACTTCACCCCGCTGCAAGGCGGGTCTCTACCGCTACAGAGTGAAGTCTGGAGCAATGCCAGGGGAAAGCAATGCGAACACACAAGCTTAAAATACCGTTTTCTAAACAATTGGATGAACTCAATAGGGCAACAGCTTCTGTGTGGTGTGAATGCCTGAAGTTAAAGGAAACTTGGGACTATGCCCATGGTTACAGAACTGGTGGCAGGCTTGATAAAGTCTGCGAGTTGTGGATGGATAAGCAGTTGTCTAAATCTCAACCGTTACATTCGCAGAGTATTCAGGAAGTGCGTTCGCGCTACTTTAAAAATCGTAAAGGCTTTCGTGAACTGCGTAAAAATGGTGATAAAAGTGCTATGCCTCCATATAGAGACAAAATATTTCAGACGACCACTTGGAAGAAGTCAGCCATTAGATTTGAAGATACACTTTTTGTTAAAAAGTTAATCCTTTCTAATGGTAGAGGCAATAAGTTTTTGAAAGTGAACCTTCCAAAGAAGTTTGATATAAAGTACGCTGAATCGCATATTGCCATTGTAGAGTTGGTTTATGAAAAGGGTCAGTATTCTCTTCATTTTGTGTATAATGTTGACACCCCTATAAAATCGGAATCTGAAGGAGTTGTAGGTGTGGATATTGGCGAGATACATCCTATTGTGAGTCATGATGGTGTAATGACTAATATCTTCAATGGGCGGTATATTAGAAGTCTATACCGGTTGAGGAATAAAGTGATAGCATCATTTGGTAAGAAGATTGATAGGTGTAAACGCCATTCACCTCGCTGGTGGCACCTTGTGAAACGCAAATGGAAACGTATCCGCAAGATTGACAATCAGATACGCGATTGCCTGCATAAACATACCACCAAGTTTGTAAAATTGTGCGAAGAACGCAATATTGGTACGATTGTGGTAGGTGATCTCACAGGTATTCGCGCCAATATCAACTACGGCAGGCGCGCGAATCAACGCCTCCATCAATGGGCGTTTGGCAAAGTCACACAATTGATAACCTATAAAGCCAAGGCTTTGGGTATCAAAGTGGAAGTGATAGATGAGGCTTACACTTCTCAGACTTGTCCGGGTTGTGGTGATAGGCACAAGCCAAATTCCCGTGTTTATACCTGCGAATGTGGTTTTCAATACCATCGTGATGGTGTGGGTGGAATAAATATAAGACAAAAGTATCTGGGTTGCTTAGGTGACTCTGTAGCGGCGGACATGGCACCGCCCGTGGGGCTCCGCTTAGAAGTCCGACGTTGCTCTGTATAAACAGAGAATGCTCCTATAAGGGGCAAAAAAGAATCTCCATTCTTTAGAATGGAGAGGGTCAACTGTAAAGATGTGTCTTTGCTCCAGCGGAGCAACATGTCTGTAGAAAAGACTATAAATGTTCCGAAAAAATTGGCACTTTCACGGAGGTTTCACGGAGGTTTTTTACGGACGTAGGCGGGCCGTGGGTTGCCAA
>CAZGAW010000153.1:0-7568 GCA_964523645.1 uncultured bacterium
AAGTCAATAAAAAATGGCGAGGTACATAGACCTTACTGAACAACTGAAAACGGAAAACTATTCCTGCAGAAAACTTTCAATCTCAGAACGGGTTGGAAGCGCAGGAATTACACCGACCTTTTGGGTTGCTAATGCTCCGGCTGCGTTTGCATGTCGCATAATAGCGTCAAGTTGAACTTTTTCAAGTGATAAAAGGTCGGTGTGTTGTATTATCTGGATGAGCATCGCAGCAACGAAGGCATCCCCGGCTCCGAGTGTATCTACTACGTCAACTATAAAACCATCAACAAAGCCTTCAGTGATACCGTTTGTGTAATAGCAGCCGCGTTCCCCTAAAGTTACAATGAGCAATTTCACACCGAGTCCAAGGATGCGTTCAATACCTTGTTCCAGACCTACATCGCCTGTGACGAATTCCCATTCCTCCTCTGAGATCTTGACGACATCGGCGTAGTGCATGACTTCCCAAATCCAGTGCTTCGCATCGTCTGGGTTGTCCCAGAGCATCAACCGTAAATTCGGGTCGTAAGAGAGCATCGCGCCCCCCATTTTTGCGGACCGAATTGCGTGAAGTGTCGCTTCTCGACTCGGCGAATGACTCAGGCTGACAGACCCGTAGTGGAATAGTTCTGCCGATTGAACATAGTCGGTGTCGATTTCGCTTCGAGAGAGTTGGATGTCAGCACCTGGGTGTCGATAGAAGGTGATGTCCTTCATACCATCAGAGCGCGTGGCAACAAAGGCTAAGGTCGTCCGAGATCCTTCACCTGCGATGAGGTAGTCTGTATTAACACTGTTTTGTCGAAGTGTTTCACGTAGGAAATTGCCGAACGCGTCGGCGCCAACTTTACCGATGAACCCGGCATCCATACCGAGTTTCGCTAAACCGACAGCAACGTTGGCAGGCGCACCACCGGGGGCTTTGACAAATCCTGGGGCTTCAGCGAGTGTTACATCAGGTGTTGTGGATACAAAGTCGATGAGAAGCTCACCGATACATAAGGCTTTTGGCATATTTTTTTGGGGTTATCAATTATCGATTCGATTTTTCTGTGAAAAACCTTTCGGTTATCAGAGGAAGATTTATCAATTATCGGTTCGGTTGTCGGTTAAAGGTATCCGTTAACCGATAACTGACAACTAACAACGCATCAAAATGTCGTGCGTAAATCTTGTGCCTGTCCTGTTTGTGCAGATCGGTACCCTGCGTCGAAAATTTCTATAACATGCCGTGCATGCTCCGCCGTAACAATCGTCGGTTTATCCTCGCGAATCCAATCCACCAACTGCATAATATCTTCGTAAACATGCGCCTCTTGGATGTTCTTGTGGGGTCCCACAACGTGTGGGAGTTTCCCGTCCGGTGCCTCAATGGGTTTCCCATTCAGCAAATTGCCTTCAATCGTGCCACCGGTGCCGTGAATTGCCAGCCGACCTCTGACGACGGAGCCAGCGGCAGCACCGTAGACGAAGCCGTAGAATGCATCGCCGAAGTCAAGTAAAATAAAGGTGTTGTCGTCCATATCGCAAGGGAGCATCTCACCCCGAAATTCACGTTCCTTGACGCGAACACCGGAGAGTGCTGTTACGCGTTTTGCAGGCCCGAGGATACCGGTCAGTGTATGTAGACCGTAAACAGTCATGTCATAGAGCGGTCCGCCACCGGGTTTACGGAAGTACCACGCGGGATTGATATTAGAGAGCGGATCGTCACCCTGCCTAACGGATTCGTTTTCGTGGTATCTTCCAAAAGCGGAACCAGCAGCTGCCCATGTTAGCATTCCGATGGCACCGTTATTGATCAGTCGGCGAATTTCTTGATGAATTGGACGGAGCATTTCCCCAGGGGAAGCGACTAACTTTACACCTTTGCGCGCCGCTGATTCAATGAGATCGTCCGCTTCATCGACGGTCGTCGTCATTGTTTTGTTGAAATGGGCGTGTAGACCGTGTTCAATCGCCAGTTTTCCCTGTTCATAATGCAATCCGATAGGCGATGCGATGCTGACTGCATCTACGTGTCCGTCTGCTAAAAGTGCTTCGTAGGTTTCATACGCATGCGGGACGTTGAATTTTTCAGATGCCGCTTCTGCCCTACCGGGAACAGGGTCACAGACAGCCGTTACCTGCAATCTATCTTGGACATCATCTTGGGTAAGATGTGGTAGGATGCCTCGCACAGAGATGCTCCCGACACCGACAACACCGATGCGTACTCTGTCCTTGGTGGTTTCCATGATATTTCCTCCAATTTTGGCTTTCAGCGTATTGGTTATCAGTTATTGGCTTTCAGCCGTCGGTTAAGAGTTTGTAACAAGCGACTCCTCACTCAGATGCGCTCCTGTTCGGATTCATTGTTACAAACCGCTCTTGATGACTGAGAGCCGACTGCCGACTGCTGACTACTATTTTATCGCCATGACGTTTCGTGTTGCCATCCGACAGCGTTTTTAAGTTTATCGCAATTGATAAACGATTGATGTCCGTCAAGTGTTCTCACTTTCGGAAGGAGTTCGGGCTTAAAACGCTCAACGAGTTCTTGAGAAGGTTCCAACGCGGAAGTATCGTCTGCGTTGAGAAAATAGACATCGTGCGGTGGCAGTGTATTCGCCTTTTCCATAATCAGGCGATGCGCACTCGCAACGTCCTCGCTCCCGACCCAACACCAGAGCCATGGTGTCCAAGCGGTTGTCGGCTTTGCATTTTCTGCCATCTGCGTTCTCCGTTCTTCTGGACTGATACCCGCAGGGCGTGTAACGTAGGTGCGAATGCCGTAAGCACGGGTATAACTCGCTAAGAGGTCTTCACCGCAGCGTTTAGAGAAACTATAGGAATCTTCAGGGTAACACGGGTGTTTTTCATCTATGGGCAGGTAGTCTACTGGAATGTGGGTTTTGCTGATTCGGAAGCCGTGTCCTAACGCACAATTACTGCCGGACATCACAACTGTTTGGACACCCTCTTCAATTGCGGCTTGCATGAGGTAATAGGTGCCGAGCATATTCGTTTTGAAGGTTGCGTCGAAAGGGATACCTCTCTCCTCAGCATTTGCACGCATATCTGGATGGTCAACGGGACCCGGTTGTGCTCCGAGGTGTTGGATTGCATCTACACCTTCAACCGCGCGCTGGCAGTCCTCGAAGTTGTTCAGGTCACCCTGAACAAAAGGCAGGTGCGAGAATTCATCGGGCGGCGTTCTGCGGGACATCAGTACCAATGAGTGTTCTGCTGCCAATTCTCGGATCACATACTCGCCGAGTCTACCACTTGCACCAGTTATAAGTACTTTCATAGAAAACCTTTCGTAAATTAAATTGACAGGTGGGGAAGTATCCTCTATTATGTCTTAGAGTTTACGTAGAAGCACAGTCGCCAACATTATAGCAATGCTGAAAATTTTGTCAAGGGAATCGCATCTATAGGGAGAAGACCGGAATGTACAACGCTGACACACATTTCAAGAACTTATATGATACTGTTCCGAGAGCGTATGAATTCGGAGAAACCACACGCGAAGGACTGCTAACATGGCAAGCGAATTTTCGTCCGAAGTTGCAGGAAATCCTCGGTTTGGATAACATGGCATCTGATCTGGAAGGGTACGTCCCGAAGGCGGAACAGCTCGAAGTACTGGATATGGATGACCACTTTCGTGAAAGTTGGTATTTGTGGGTAGAGCCGACGGTGCCATTACCGTTTTACCTGCTCCGTCCGAAAACAATTGCGGGAAAAGTGCCGCTGATCCTTGCACCACACGGACATAACCATCCGCATCTCTACGCTGGCATTGCGTATACGGAAACCGAAGAAGAACACATGCTGGAGGGGGAGCGCGACATCGCTCGGCAGGCAGCCGTTGAAGAAGGGTATATTGCTATTGCCCCGACGACGCGGGCGTTCGGTGAAACACGCACCGATGCGGATAAAGAAGCGAATAACACGCACTCGTGCCGACACCAACTGGTTCATAGCATACTCGTTGGGCGTACCCCGATTGGTGAGCGGGTGTGGGATATGTCGCGCCTCATTGATTGGGCAACTGCAAACCTACCGGTAGACACCGAACGGATTGCGATTACAGGTAATTCTGGTGGTGGGACGGTCTCGCTTTTCGCCGCAGCGTGTGAGACACGCATTACTGTAGCAGTGCCGAGTTGCTATTTCTGTACGTTTGAAGGGAGCATCGGCATGATCCGGCATTGCGAATGCAACTATGTGCCAGGGGTGATGCGACTTGGTGAGATGTACGATGTCGCAGGTTTAATCGCACCCCGCCCGTTTTGCGCAATCGCGGGACGAGATGACAGAATTTTCCCGATAGATCACGTCGAATTTGCTTATGAGCGACTGAAAACTATCTACGAGGTTGCTGGTGTTGCGGATAGATGTGAACTTTTTATCGGGGAGGGTGGACACCGCTATTACAAATCAGGCGCATGGTCCTTTGTGCGGCGGTATTTCCAAGATTCGCGTGAATCTAAATATTGAATTTTGCGATTCCTGTGAAGTATCTGAAGGGTTTATTGGATCAGGTTAGTCGGTGAACGACGGTGGTATCTCAAACGTGTATTTGAAGTCGTTGATAATTACTGTATATGATCCGGTGGAAAATATGCCGAGGTCTATGTCTATAAACTTGCGTTCAGACTTGAAAGGATCCAGTATAATCTGACAACCTGTTTTTGGAATAACTTGCCATGCTTCAATGTTGATAACATCTTGCGTGCGTTCTATGTCTGTTTTGACGATAGGTTCACAATTGTACCACCAGGGAAGACCGAAAACAGCTGTGACATGGTAAGTGTCTCCTATATGTTCTTCATCATTAGGGGTTACTGCTTTAATAATAATAGGACTTACGCATTTCTTCTTATGAACTCATATTGAGTAAAACATAAGTATGTAGTAAAATAGTGGAAACAGAGAAGATATTTTATGTCTCTTTCTTTCCACTGCCCATAGCGATTTACTTTATGAAAGGTGCGATTATGGCAAAAACAACTCAAAAGGAAACCCCGAGATATAAAGGTATTCCAAAGCAGGTTTCTCGCAAGGATTTTAATCGGTATATTTTGCCACATCTCTCGAAACGCCTCAAAGGCCCAAAGCCGAAACTCTCCTTCTACAAGATATTTAACTACATTCTCTATGTTTTACATACCGGTATTCAATGGAATCAACTCCGGACACGGCGGAAGGAACTCCACTGGTCTAACGTCTATAAATGGCATAATCGCTGGTCAAAAGATGGCTCCTATGAGCAACTCTTTGAAGCCTCAGTAATCCACCTGCTGGATACCGATCAACTTGATACCTCTCGGCTTCATGGAGATGGTTCCAATAGGGTCGTCAAAAAAGGGGCGACGGCATCGGATATTCAGGACACAAACACCAGAAAGGTGAAAAAGAACTGACGATCACCGATAATCATGGGTTCATCATTGCGCCGATATCGACGAAACCCGTCAATAAACAGGATACAACGCTTTTGCCCCAAGCCTTTGCGAATCTTATTGCCTTTAGTTATCGTATTGGCATAGATCTCAACGCATCCGCACTTACTTTGGATTCTGGGTTTGACTCTAAGGCGAATCGCGACCTTATCAAAGCATACGGGCTGATCCCCGTCATTTATCCAAACCGACGCAATGCCAAAGAACCCATCGTCATTGCTCGCATGTTCCGGTGGTTTAGAAAAGATATATACAAAGACCGATATAAAGTCGAGCGAACTTTCGGGTGGCAAGCTACCTATCGAAAACTCGCTATGAGTTACGATAAACTCAAAGAAACGCGTTTAGGGTTTCGGTATTTAGCATATTCTATGATTAACTTTCGCATAACTTTCAATGATTCTTAACTCTTACTCGCTATGAGTTCTATAGTAGAGCTTTTAATTACTTGGACGCTTAGCCTCTGTTTGGTTAGGAAGGATATTGAAGAAACACCCAAGCAATACGCAAAAATACCGTTTTTGCTTAGGCGTTTCTTAAGCAAAATCCCCAGCAAAAACACCGCATCTACTGGAGGTTGAAAGTGTGTATCTATTTTCAGAATTTACTATAAAATGCTATATATCATTAATCATATACAGCCCCTCCGGATCTTATATATCTGAGGAGCAAAACACCTCCGCCAAGTAAGCACCCACCAAGATATCCGGCAGCTGCCCATTTTACTTGAATCTCACTTCTCTTAGATTTGTAGGTAGAGGCGTATACGTTTACATATTCCGCAGATTTTCCAATCAATCGAGAAGACGGCGGATCTGGTTGATGCGAATGAATACGGGTGAAACCAATCCACGGTACAAGATAAGTGCCTATGCACAGAGTAATCATCTCAGCTCCGGCGGTATAGCGATCTCCTTGGGTCATGACGAGGGCGGTTGCGCTCAGTCCGATCCCGCACCCGCAATGTAGTAAGCACCCGGTTGCCAGCCATCTTCGTCTGTTGACATCGGCAAGGGCATCCCGTTTAGCATCGGCTTTGGCGTTGACGGTAGCAGGTAGGGCGGCAAGGACTTCTGCCTGCACACCGATGTTCAAAGAGATCATCAAAAAAGTGATTGATATAAACACAAAAGACTTTCGATCCATAACCAAGCGGATCATGAGAACTCCTTATCTAATACCATTTCTGATTGAAATTGTAGCATAAACTTTTAGTTTGTGTTCCCTTGTAGCATAGACTGTTAGTCTGTGCGATGCGTCGGTGCTTTTCCGCTATTTTTTCGCAATGTTCAGAAGAAAACCTAACTCGGAGAAAAATAAATGCAGCTCCACTAAAGAGCAGCCCCAGCGGGGCGGAATGCCTATAGAAACGCGATTCCCCCAAGGTATAAGCCCCAGCGGGGCGAAATAGGCATCTCACTAAAAATTGTCCAAAGTTTAGGAACAATAGAATACGCAATTTACACTGAAAAGTCAAACACTTTTTTTAACACCTGCGGAAATCCATACGCTCTATAAGTATCTCGAAAAACAACTCACACTCCCAAAGGAGACCGCACTGTGACCCGACAGCATAACTCGATAAAATCCGTGAGGCTTTGACATCACTTGAAAAAAACTTGATAACACGACTCTGTACGGGTTTGCATACCCTCTTTTGTCGTTGAAACAGAGCAACAGGCAGAGGATTATCTGATTTAGAAGGCGAATTTGCGACGATCCAGCGCATGAAATATAATCGCAGAATCAAATGGATTTGACATTTTGTCAACAGTATTATATAATACTCATCAGCTTGTCGGGCGGGATTCTGAGTGCAGCACACCTTGCGTTGCATCCTGCCCACTACCCCTCAGAAGGTATAGGCGAGCCGACGAGTGATTTCTTGTGTAACTGATGAAAATAAATAGGCATCTATGGAGGTCTTACTATGTCTAAAGAACACATTATGAAAACCCTCCTGTTCTCTACGGTACTCTTGTGTATCCTCTCGCTACCTGCATTTGCAGAACTCACACCTGAAGACCTCGATAAAATCCGGTTGATCGTCAACGAAGCCGTCGATAAGAAGATTTCCGAATCTGAGAAACGGATGAAAGAGTATATGGACATCAG
>CAZGAW010000154.1:0-7345 GCA_964523645.1 uncultured bacterium
AGGAATGAAAGGGATGGAGATGGTCCGGTATTCAAAGCCTGTGATTTTCATCGGTTTCCTCCAATCTCTGGTTTCTTGTAACTGAAATTTTATGCGATGTATCCGGTTAGTGTCAAGTGATTTTCTGGCAAATATGCTGGATCCGAAACGCCTTTTTCTTCAAAACTTGAAAAATGAACGACAAAACTATCCATCTATAGGTTTTCCCACGTTAGCACATTCGCACATTTTCTTCTGGATTTTGGATTGGAAATCTGATATAATTTCCCTATATCCTGTAATTACAAAGGGCGCGTTCTGTCTGTCCACATAAAATAGGATTCAGGACTTACGCAATTGTGGTTTCCGTAGCACGTCCTGTGAGATGGGAACTCTCGCAAAAACACACACGTTCTTCTGACACAAACTGGAAAGTTTGTGCTACATAAGAGGAGACTGCGCGTGAGTCCTAAGGATTTTTAACCATCAGGTTTTCGTTCTGTTTCCATTACGTTACGCGCAGCTTTTTGTTAATCCCGTAGTCCGTAATGAAATGGAGGGGTTTTTGCTTGGGTGTTTCCCCAGGTTTAAGGAACGAACGCAAAGTCTAAACGTACAAAGTTTAACCGCAAGGTAAAATAAAAAAATGAAGCAGATAAAAATTCCTGGTGTCAGCAAAAACATCTCGCACCTGATTCTGGGTACCATGATGTTTTCACCTGTAAAATTTGACTACAGCACCGAAATGCTCGACGCTTTCTTTGAAGCCGGTGGAAATGCGCTTGACACAGCACACGGTTATGGCGGCGGTGATAGTGAAATGCTCATCGGTCTCTGGATGCGCCAACGCGGCAATCGAGACGATGTTTTTCTCATTGACAAGGGTGGACACCCACAAGGCAGAGTGCCGCGTCCACGTCTCTCCCCCGAAGAACTCAAAAGCGATCTCGATGAAAGCCTCATTCGGCTCCGTACCGATGCTATTGACTTGTACATGCTCCATCGCGACGACCCGGTGATTCCCGTTGAAACGATTATCGACTATCTGAACGACGAAATCGGTGCGGGGCGGATTCGAGCGGCGGCTGCCTCTAACTGGCACCCCCAACGGATTATTGATGCCAACACATACGCCGCTGAAAACGGATTGGCAGGATTTGTTTCCTGTAGCAATAACATCAGTCTCGCTGTGCCGATGGAACCGATGTGGGGAGGTTGTGTCTGTGTTGATGATGCCGCACGCGAATGGCACCAAGAGAGTCAATTTCCGTTGATGCCGTGGTCCTCGCAGGCGCGCGGTTTCTTTAGCGGCGCGTTCACACCCGAAAACCGCGAAAATGGGGATATGGTACGCGTTTATTACAACGACGACAACTTTGAAAGACTCGCACGCGCAAGAAAATTAGGTGAAAAATACGGCTATTCCGCGATTCAGGTCTCTCTCGCATACTGTTTGAATATTTCATTTCCCGTTTTTCCGATTGTCGGACCGGCAACTTTAAACGAAATGGATTCCTCTGTGGGTGCTATGGGCCTTGAACTCTCCGATGCCGAAATGGCATGGCTCAATTTAGAAACGGATGGAAACCCGCTATGATGGCTCGATTTATTTTAGTACTGCTCTGCCTTCAGTTCGTCTTTTTTCCGCTCGGCTTTTCTCAGGAAAGCTGAGGCGCGTGAAGCAATCCCGCAATTCCACGTGGCGGGATTGGTGAAGTCAGTTTGACTTCAGGAGAAATGAAGCGATTTCAAAGTAGTGTGAGTATGATGCGATGGTTTGACGCACAGGGCGGGCACCTTGAAACAAAAGGCGTTTCTCCAAATGGCAGCGTAATAGACGTGCCGCTCCATCGGCACCGCGTTACCCTCAACATTTTTCGCGTTGATGTCGGTTTAAAGTATCAACTCAGTTCTCGGTGGATGCTGGAAGCCAATGTGCCGTACGAGACCAAAGTCCAAGAAGCAACGATTGAGGAGATTGAACCGGTCACGAGTGCCGAAATGGAAGCAATTGTCCGTAACCGGGATAACCATCACCGAAATGAGACGTATACTGGACTCACTGATGCAGATATTTTTCTCGGATATCAGACAGTAGGTCTCTTTAGGGAAAGTGACTTTTTAATGGGTCGCATCGGAACCACAATTCCGTTTGGTAAAACGGAAGAAGATCCGTGGAAGTTAGGGGATGCTGGGCTTAAGCATCTTCATATCCAGTTTGGCACGGGGACCTTCAACCCGATGGCAGACCTACATTACAGTGTCCCAATCTATAATGGGTTGGGCGCGAACGTCAGTGTCCGCGGGAAGCTTCCTTTCTACGAAAACAGTAAAACCTATCGCGGTTCTCGTGAGCTTACCTACACAGCCGGGCTGAATTATCGTTTCAGTGATTGGTTATCGCTTCAGGCGGGCTACATGGGTTTTTATCAGTCCTTCGCGTATTGGGCAGGGGAACAAGACATCAATTCCGGGCTCCGTTTCAGCATGGCATCTTTAGGTGCGTCGATTGTAACGCCATATAACATCCCGTTATCTCTGACGCTGATGTTGCCATTGCGCCAAGAAACGCTTTATGATGATTCTGATGCTTTCTTGGGTGTATATGAGGAGAAGGATGCCTTTGAATTCGGTCCCTTAGTTTCGTTAACCGTCTTGTATGCGTTCTAAACTTCTGTCTTGCATGTGTGGGGGAATGGCTCTCAGCAGTCAGTAAAGAGATTATCGTTTAAGAACCCTCTTTGCTGATCACCGATAGCCGATTGCTGACGGCTAATATTCGTGTTTTTGCTTGGGGTGTTTTTGCAAACGCTGAAATCCAATGCGAAGAAAGTATTGCTGCGGATTTCCCCTAGGCATCGGAATTCCCTCCTACCGATAGGGAAGCGATTGGCTTTAGGTCCTGGAAATCCGAAAAGGAAGAACGATGCGAACCAGATTGTTGAAATTTTCAAGCCGATGTTGCGTAGTTCTAATGTTGGCTGTTTTTTGCCTCAGTTGTGGTGTGCCGAATAACCCGTATCCGAAGTCTGAACACGATCAGGAGATTTACTATAGTACGTTCTCTGAAGAACCGAAACACTTCGATCCGGCAATCTCCTACAGTTCCGATGAATATAGGTTTATTCAACAGATTTATGAACCGCCGTTGCGATACCATTATCTGAAGAGACCGTATGAACTGATTCCATTAACAGCAGCGGCGGTACCAGAACCCCGCTATTTCGATGTCAATGGGCAGGAGTTATCAGCAAACGCCCCTGCGGAGACGGTAGCGCGTGCGGTTTATGAAATCCGTATCCGTCCGGGGATTATGTATCAACAGCATCCGTGTTTTGCCAAGACGGAAAACGGTGAGTGGCTTTACCGCAACTTAACGAAATCGGATGTTAAGGGCTTTGATGAGATCAAGGATTTCCCGATAACAGGCACGCGTGAACTCGTTGCCGAGGATTATGTCTACCAAATTAAACGGATGGCGGATCCGAGTCTTTCCTGCCCTATTCTTAGCACGTTGAGGGACTATATCCTCGGAATGGATACATATTCGGCGGCTGTTGCTGCTGGGAAGAAGGACACACTTTTTCCCGGTGTAGAGGTTATAGATCGGTACACCTATCGAATTATTCTCAAGACGAAGTATCCACAGTTTGTCTATTGGTTAGCGATGCCGTTCTTTTCGCCAATGCCGAAAGAGGCGATCGATTTTTACAGTCAACCCACTGTCAAAGAACGGAACATCACGATTGATAGGTTTCCTGTTGGAACGGGTGCTTATCGGATCGAAACCCTTCTCGCCCACAAAGAGATCGTTCTCGTAAAAAATGAGAACTTTCGAGTGGAACGCTACCCATCAAGTGGTGAACCGAGCGATAGGGAAGCCGGACTTTTGGATGACGCTTGGGAGATCGTTCCGTTTATTCCAAAAGTTGTTTATAAATTGGAGAAAGAATACATTCCGCGCTGGAATAAGTTCTTGCAAGGTTACTACGATACTTCAGGCATCTCTTCGGATACGTTTGACAGTGCAGTTACGTTTAACGATACAGGGGACCCAAGGGCAAGTGAAGCGCTGAAAGCGAAACGTATTGTGCTACGCACGAGTGTTGAACCAACGACTATTTACCTTGCTTTCAATATGCTTGATGATACTGTCGGTGGGTACACAACGGAGAAGCAGAAACTCCGCCAAGCGATTTCGATTGTCTTAGATTATGAGGAGTATACTGAAATTTTTCTCAATGGTCGCGGTGTTAGCTCCTATGGACCGGTTCCCCCCGGTATCTTCGGTTATGAAGCCGGTGAGGTCGGCATTAACCCGTACGTCTATGACTGGGATGCCGAACAACAGCGTCCAGTTCGCAAAACAGTTGAGGTTGCGCAGCGACTTCTTGCAGAAGCAGGTTATCCGGGTGGACAGGACAGCAACGGCAACCCGCTCATTGTTTCTTTCGATAACGCATGGAATTCCGCAGGGGCTACGGCACGTTTAACGTGGATGCGGAACAAGTTAGAGCAACTCGGTATCATAATGGAGAACCGCACCACCGATTACAATCGGTTTCGCGACAAAGTAAAGAACGGTAACTTCCAAATAATTTTATGGGGTTGGCATGCTGATTACCCGGATGCGGAAAATTTTATGTTTCTCCTGTATGGTCCGAACGGCAGAGCCACACATGGTGGTGAAAATACAGCAAACTACGACAGTGCGGAATATAACAAGCTCTTTGAGCAGATGAAAAATATGGAGAACTCGCCGGAACGGTTGGCAATAATTCGAGAAATGAACCGCCTTCTGCAACAAGATGCCCCGTGGGTTTTTACGTATCATCCTGTTTCTTTCGGTTTATCGCACCGGTGGGTGAAGAACAGCAAACCGAGTGCCTTGGGGCGCGGAAATCTCAAATATCTTCGCGTTGATGCCAGTCAGCGGATGGAAAACCGACAGGCGTGGAATCAACCCGTTGTCTGGCCCCTATGGGTATGTATCGCCGTTCTCATTTTAGGCACGATTCCGGCTGTGATTACGATTTGGAAACGGGAACGCGGTTTTTAATTTACGGTCGCTTAGGCTCCTCTCCATTTTATTACGAGCAGGTTTTCGGTGAATTCAAGTGATTCATCAAACGGCGACGAAAGTTTCAAAGTTGCGAAGTCGTAGAAAGTTTGCAAGTGTGCTAAAGTTGTGAAGCGCCGAGAATTCGCTTTGAACTTCCGAACTTTACAGATTTTAGAACACTTTACAGATAGAAAATGATCACTTATATTGTCCGACGTACCCTTTACGCTATACCAATCCTGATCGGTGTGAACCTCACTGTATTTCTACTTTTCTTTGTCGTCAGCTCGCCTGACCAGATGGCACAACGCATTCTCGGTGAGAAGAATATCACAGAGGAAGATATTACCAATTGGAAGAAGCAGAATGGCTATCATCTACCTCTTTGGTTTAACAGGGAAGTATCTGGTACTGAGTCTTTTACAGAGACTATTTTCTACCAGAAATCGGTTAAACTCTTTTTCTTTGATTTCGGGACATCGGATGCCAACAACATTGACATCACCGCACAGATTGGACAACGCATGTGGGCAAGTCTCGCTATCGCGCTCCCGACCTTTCTGGTTGGGATTCTGGTAAATATCACCGTTTCAATGATTGTCGCTTACTACCGTGCGACCTATGTCGATTTCTGGGGTACAATCCTTGCAGTGATTCTCATGTCCGTTTCCACACTTTTCTATATTATTGGTGGTCAGTGGGTATTCGGGAAAATATTGCGGCTCTTTCCGATCTCTGGATACGATTCGGGTGTAGATATGCTGAAGTTTGTAATTTTACCGGTCGTTATCGGGATTATTAGCGGTGTCGGCACCGGGATTCGCTTTTACCGGACGATATTCCTTGAAGAGGTCAATCAGGATTATGTGCGTACAGCGCGGGCAAAAGGGTTGAGTGAAGCGGTGGTGCTCTTTAAACACGCCTTGAAGAACGCAATGATTCCGATTTTGACGAATGTGGTCTTGGTGATTCCATTGCTTTTTATGGGAAGCTTGGTGATGGAAGCGTTTTTCGCAATTCCGGGGCTTGGCGGTTTCACCATAGAAGCCATCCATGCACAGGATTTCGCTATCGTGCGGAGCATGGTTTATATCGGTTCTGTGCTATATATTGTCGGTTTATTACTGACGGACATCAGTTACACGCTGGTTGACCCGCGCATTCGGCTCGGATCGTCTGCTGCGTAAATGATTTAGGACTTACGCAAACTGCTCTTTTGTAGCATAAACTGTTAGTTTGTGCGACTCAAACGCTGTGTTTTCCGAAAGATATCATCTCACAGAACGGACTACAGTCAAAATTGCGTAAATGATTCATAGGTACGTGTTGTAGATACGTCAACGCCGGACTTGGGGTAAAATGGTTTCACGAAATAGAAACTATCAAATTATGCAAGGGGTGATGAGCGTCCTATTGGGCTGCTTCAGTATCGGGTTACTGATAACGCTTCGGGGGTCAGGGTATCCAGCTGCAATTCTCTTCCTTTTTCTATTTGTGGGGCTCGCCTTAATCTTCTCTGGTGATTACCTCCTGAACCCGTTCAGATTACCCGTCACGGCGCAAAAGCAGGAATTGGCGAGCGACATCGGCCTTGTCGCTTATGGATTGCTATATTTAGGCATTGCTATGTCGAAACTTTTACAACCGCGTTGGTTTAGCGTTAATTTACCGGTCTTTTTACAACCGGTTTGGGTGCGGCGCGGTTTAGCGACTGTCGGCATTGTCCTAATTGTCGTCGGTATCTATGGCATTTACAAGTTACTCTCGGAGGGATTACCGGTAGAGTCTTCGGAATAAGAAAAACACGATCTGTAGGGGGAGGTCTTGTACCTGCCCTATATTTTTGTATAGTAAAGTCCACAATTATTTTCACACTAACACATTGGCGGGGAAGGGTTTTTGTCTTTTATAGCGTGTTCATTAATTTTTTCGACTTTACTATAAATTTGTAAAACCTCACCGAATTACAACTAACTTATTTTGCGATAATTACGGCATAACGAAGCGGTGTCTCCCCGACATTGCGTATGCCGTGTAGCACTTGACAATCGACATGAACGGCTTCGTTGTCGCTGACACGGTGCGTCTGTTCACCAAATAACACTTCGCCTTCACCAGAAAATACATAGAAAATTTCTTGTCCGTCGTGTGTGTGCGGTGGATGTGCTCGCTGCCCAGGTCCCACTTCAGAGATATGAAGATGGAGTTGTTCTCGGTCTGCGCCTGCTTCAAAAATAAACCGATTGATGCCTTTGATGTCGTCTCTAATCTCTTTCTCCATGATAATTTCTCCTATTGGTATTA
>CAZGAW010000155.1:0-7248 GCA_964523645.1 uncultured bacterium
CGCGTTTTCCATCATAAGTGAGTTGTCGAATATTGCTGAGGAATTGCGATTCCACAGGCGTATCTGTATCTATCTCTTCTGGCGTTGAATGCTGTGCAAGAACATCGCCCATTAGAAAAACAGCAAAGAATATTGGGCAGAACAGCCCGATCAATTTGATGCAACGCATCTCAGTCCTCCAATTCTTAGCGTGGCTATCCTCGTAAACGTGCGATAATGCAGATCGCTTATGGGCGAATACCCGGTAGTATCACACCGCTACAAACGGTCTGATACTATAGGTATTCGGCGGCTTTCTGTTTCAGGAACGCGAGACCGTCTGTCGCGAGGCTTTCGGCACTCGGTGCGATATCGCGCCAGATACACGTCGCAGCGGCGATTTCCTTCACTGCTGGCGTGAACGATTCAATGACGAGCCATCTGTCGTAGTTAACTTTTGCCAGCGCACCAAAAACGCCATCCCAATCAACAAGTCCTGTGCCGGGCGTTCCACGGTCGTTTTCGCAGCAGTGTATATGATGCAAGTAATCCGCTGTATTGATAATCGCTTCCGCTTGATTTTTTTCTTCAATGTTCATGTGGAATGTGTCCAGATGTACTTTAAAATACGGACTATCCACTGCTTGGCAAAGTTTAACAGCGTCTTCGGCGATGTTGACGAAATAGGTTTCAAACCGGTTGAGCGGTTCACTTGCGAGCGTGATACCGTGTTTTCCGCTGAATTCGGCGACCTCTTGTAACCCTTCCACGCACCAATCCCATTCCTGTTCGTTCCTACCGCGCCCAACGAGTGTGCCGACGGCACTGTACATCGGTCCAACGAGCGTATCGCCCCCCAACTCAGCAACAATTTCACAACAACGCTTGAGATAGGTTTTCGCGTTCTCGCGAATGGCAGGATCCTCGTCAATCGGATTCCTATCGCCACCCATGATATTACACCCGATGGTTTCTAAACCGGTATCCTTCAGTAATGCTTGGGTGTAAGGGATGTCCACCGTATCTGGGTCGAAGATAGGTATCTCGACACCATCAAAACCCATTTCAGCGACTTTCGGGATCAGGTCTGCGGTTTCTCTGTCAAACTTGTCTGCCCAGAGCAATAAATTGACACCAAATTTCGGCATTTTACATTGTTCTCCTTCTAACATGGACTTATATGGACTATTTTCTGCAGTTTAGCGTAAATTGTGAGTATTTTCAACAGGGTTACCGTTTCGCGAGTTCTGCGCGGAGGCGTTCTAACTCCGCTGCGTCTGCCTGTCGACGACGTTCGGCTTCTGCTGCGACGCGTTCGGCTTCTGCTGCGACGCGTTCGGCGTGCTGTCTGCGTGCCACTTCTATCTCCACCTGTCTTTCCGCGCTCTCCTTAAGGTGTTGCATTTCTATGGATGTAGCGATCGGCGTGCCATCGGGCAGATATGGACGTAAAAGCCGTATCTCCTCACCGGATCGATACTCCCACTGTAAACGAAGATTGAGTGCTTCGCTGAACAAGGCACCCGATACGTCGGGTTCAATCTCAATGATATTTCCCTGTTCCTGACACCGCCATCCCTGGAATACTTCAGGTCTCTCCGTATCCGGTTGATGAATAAAATACTCTTGAACACCTATATCCTGCAGATACACCGGAACCTTCTCATGCTGATCCTGACGCGCCGTGGCATTTGAAAGAAATTCAAAGACGGTTGTCGGGACAGCACCTTCTGCCCAAGTATAAAAACTCCGTCGCAGTGGAAGTTTCGCAGCGCCCAGGACGACATAAACATCAGGGGCAACGACCTTGGTTATGTCCCCTTCACGGTAGTAAATGAAGTTATCCAGACCGACATGGATGTTCTCATTGACTTGAAAGTATCGATAGATCTGATCAAAAAAGATATTGGCCTGCACACCGTGCAATTCAGTCGCTGGCATAGGGTGTTCGTCCTCGCAGGGGTATCCTGGGATATATTGGGTAGGGGTTCCCGTCGCTTTCGGAAAAACGGGCATGTATTTCTGCTGTTTAATTGCAAAATCGCCTATTATGTTCATGGAAACCTCCGTTTTTTTAGGTGCGAAATATTGTAGCAACTCGTATTATTTTAGCACAAGACAGATATTTTATCCAGCAAAAGTTTTTCACGTATAGGACTTACGCATGATGCTCTTTTGTACCACAATCTGTTAGATTGTGACGCAAAAACGCCGTGTTTCCAGAAAACTTTCTTCTAACAGAACAGTCTACAGTCAAAATTGCGTAAGTCCTGACGTAATCAAAATAAATATTTTGGTGCCAATATCGTCAGAGACACGCCTCGTGCGATTAAGAGGATGGTCAACGCGCACCATAACCCGTGATTGCCAAGCGGCATCAGCAAGTAGACAGCAGATAGATAAAGTACCGTTGACAGGACTGCAGAATCCCGCAGTGCTTTAGAAGCGGTTGCACCGAGAAAAATACCGTCCCAAATGTAGGCAGCGACGTTTATGACAGGTGCGACAATTATCCATAAGAGATACGGTTTCGCTTGTGCAATAAGCGGCATCTGATCCGTGAAGAGACGTAGTAACTGATCCCCAAATAGGAGGAAGATTAACATAATCGCGGCACCGAATAGAAACGACCAAAAGAATATCTGACGTATCGTCCGTTTCAGGTTCACGGTATCTTTGGCACCTTTGTATTTACCGATCAAACTTTCGGCAGCAAAAGCGAGTCCATCAATGGCATAGGAGAGAAGATTGATAAACTGAAGTAGAATCGTGTTAATCGCAAGGATCGTATCGCTCAAGGCGGCAGATTTCGCTGTGAAAACAGCATGGCTAAACACAAGACAACAGGTCCTGATGAAGATGTCACCACCGATGCTGAGAAAACGTTTGAGTTTTGAGAATACAAGTACTTCGCGCATCCGCAACGGTATCAAGAGACCGCGATAGTGTCGCCAGAAAAGTAGAATTGCTAAAAATAACCCGATATACTGTGCGATAACGGTCGCGAAAGCGACCCCTTCTACCTTCATACCGAGCAGCTTCACAAACACAAGATTCAAAACGACGTTGATGAGGTTGACGACAACCGTCAGAACCATCGGATAGCGGGCATTCTGTAACCCTAAAAAGACACCGTGAAATGCGTGGAGACACAAAGTCGCAGGTGCAGCATAGATACGGATATGGAAATAGACGCGGGCGAGGTGTTCCACGTCAGGACTCGTTTCAATGAGCAGGAAACTCAGGTTAATTAGCTGCCATTGGAGGCTAAAAAGCAGTAGGGTTGATGTGATACCGATGCATATTGCCCGTAGCAGTAAACGTCCACATTCTCGGAGGTCTCTTTCTCCGAAGGCTTGTGCTGTCAGTCCTGTTGTCGCCATTCTAAGGAAACCAAATCCCCAATAGATAAAACTGAAGATAATGCCACCGATACCGACAGCTCCGAGATAGACCTCGGACTCCAGTCTACCCATTAAGGCGGTATCCACCGCACCTAAGAGTGGGATAGAAAAGTTACTAACGATATTCGGCAGTGCAAGTCGGTAAATCTGCTTGTTAATGTTTCCGGGGTTTTGCATAGAGGTATCCATTCTGCTTCTGTTTTAGAGTGTAACGCACATTATGTTGAAAGTCAACGGATATTTCGCTGCAACGCAGAACCCTTCAATTGTCACCAATCACTTTTGTGGAAGCGGTTTCTAACCCCGATGCTTGCCGATGGTTTCTGAACACACCTATTCCCGATAACGCACTCAGAAAAACGAGAATTGAATGGTGCTGCCCGTTTGATGCTTTGACTTGATTTTTTTCGTTGAAATCTGTTATCATTTTAACCTATTGATAATATTACAAAGAAAAGGAGACGCATGGCAAATTATCAAGAACTCGCAAATCTGGTTTGGACGGTAGCGGACGATGTGCTCAGAGGGCTGTTCAAACCGCATGAATACGGCGACATCACCCTCCCGTTTCTGGTGCTGCGCCGATTAGACTGCATCTTGGATGAGGATGGACGAAAAAAGAAAGCCATCGATACCTATAATCAGTTTAAGGATCAAGTCCCCGAAGAATCCTTACCGCCGATTATTCAGAAAGCAACAAACACCAGTTTCTACAACACCTCTCAATATGACCTCTCTCTATTGACAGAGGACCCGAACTATATCCATCTCAACTTTGAGGATTATATCGGTGGATTCAGTCAGGATGTGCGCGACATCATCGAAAACTTTAATCTCGGAGGTTTTATTGAGCGACTGCACAATAACAACCGACTGTTCACTTTCTGCAAAAATTTTACCGAGGTCGAGCTGCATCCAAACAAAGTGGATAACCACACGATGGGACAGGTTTTTGAGGAACTGCTCCGCCGATTCTCTGAGATGTCTAACGAAACCAGTGGGGAACACTACACGCCGCGAGATGTCGTTAGGTTATTGGTCTCATTGCTGTTTGCGGAACACCGCGAGGACCTACGTGGGCAGGGGGTTATCCGCAGTATCTTCGACCCGTGTTGTGGCACAGGTGGCATGTTGACCATTGGGAAAGAATACTTCCGCGAACAGATTAATCCAAGTGCCGATATTCGGTTGTTAGGTCAGGAACTGAACGCCCAGACCTACGCAATCTGTAAGTCGGATATGTTGATTACAGGTGAAAACCCTGATGCTATCCGACACGGTTCCAGTCTCTCTAATGACCGATTTCAAGCGGAACACTTCGATTATATGATTACAAATCCGCCCTTCGGTGTCAGCTGGAAGTCTGATGAAGGCATAGTGAAAGCGGAAGCACAGAACGCCAACGGTAGATTCTCAGCAGGTACGCCTCGCTCTTCCGATGGGGCGTTGCTGTTCCTGCAACACATGCTCTCGAAGATGGAGCCGCGCGGGAGCCGCGTCGGAATCGTCTTTAACGGGTCGCCACTCTTCACGGGGGATGCCGGCAGCGGTGAGAGTGAAATCCGACGCTGGATCATCGAAAACGATTGGTTGGAGTGTATCGTCGCGTTGCCTGAAAAGTTGTTCTTCAACACCAGCATCGCCACGTACATTTGGATCTTAACGAATCGAAAATCGGAGGCACGACGGGGTAAGGTCCAACTCATTAACGCCGTTGATTTCTTCGACACAATGAAAAGGAATCTCGGAGCCAAGAATGCTGTTATCTCCGATAGCCATATCCATCAGATCGCTGAATTGTACACCAACTTTGAAGAGACGGAACACTGCAAAATTTATCCAAACGACTTTTTCGGCTACACGAAAGTGACGATTGAGAGACCGCTCATCGAGAGACAGGAGATTTTCGGCGAGGAACAGGAATTCGTTGTCAAAAACAAAAAAGGCAATCCGAAACCAGATACCAAACGCCGAGACCATGAACGTGTTCCGCTCACAGAGAACATCAAGGATTACTACCAACGAGAAGTGAAACCGCACGTGCCTGATAGTTGGATAGACAGGGAAAAGGATAAGGTCGGCTATGAAATCAACTTCAATCGGTATTTCTACCAGTACACACCGCTGCGCTCACTGCAGGAAATTGCCGATGAAATGCTGGCACTGGAACGGAAAAGCGAAGGCTTGCTGAATGAGGTGTTGGGATCATGAATCGTTATTGATGTGATGGCATACCATATTTGGGTAACCCAACCCGGTAGGTGCGGTTTCTAACCGCACCGGATTCAAGAAAAAAGGCAAAAAACACATAATTTCTTAAAGCTAAACAGCCTTGGATTGAGACTCAACTTAATTTGTATTTGGAACATATAATGTGTTAGAATTTAAATTGAAGGGGCAGTGCTCAGCAGAGAAGCTTGAATATGGAGATGATGGATGAATGATACACGCAATCTGGTGGTAGACGCGTACCGTACTTCAAGTGGAAGAGAGCCATTCACAGAATGGTTGGCTTCAATCCGAAATAAAACTACGCGAGGTAGAATTGAAAAGAGAATGGACCGGGTAGAGGACGGAAATATGGGTGATTATAGACGTTTAGGGACTAATCTTTATGAACTACGTCTTGATTTTGGCCCTGGTTACCGTATCTATTTTAGTACCTATTTTACCAAATCAGATAGCACGACTCTTCTGATTCTGTGTGCTGGTGATAAGTCGTCACAAACACGTGATATTGAACGTGCTAAAGAATATTCATTAGATGTCAAACGAAGATATAAGGAATATAATGATGGAACGATTTAGAACGTGGCATGAAATTTTAATGGAACGTCTTTCTGATCCAGAAGATGTTATCGGCTACCTTGAAGTTTCTCTTGAAGAATATTTAGATGATGGCGACAAGGCTTTTTTTCTAAAGGGCATAAAAAATGTAATAGAAGCACAAGGTGGGGTTCTTAGCGTTTCGGAAAAAGCTGGCATTGATCCGAGGTTTCTTTCAGACGTTGTAAACAGTGGATCCATGCCCCCTTTTCATATTTTTAGTTCAATTTTCACATCTTTTGGAGGGGAGACTCTCATTAATCTGCCGCTGACAGAAATAATGTCCAAGGCAAGGTCATACGGCGCATTACGGACTTCACGTAAAATGGTATCTGAACCGGTTATAGCGGAAGATCTTACTGAAAGACAATTACAGAATATTAAATACTGGACGAGGCTATGTGAGCATTTAGAGCGGCGAGACAGTTGTCTACAACCGCCAACAGCTAATGCCTCTCATTACCGAGACTTGCAGATTGGCATAAAGGGTTTTTCGTTAAGAGCGAGGCAGACGATTAAACATAAGGAAATCAGTGCTTCGTTGGTCATGAGAGGTGCAAATGCGATAGGTCACTTCTACGCTTTAAGGGTGCAGGAAGAAGAAATTGAGAGAGACTTTGGTGACAAATTGGAATGGTGGGCAAGGGCGAAATCTGAGAAACGCGTGGCTTTCAGAAACCAAGATGCAGATCCCACCGATGAGAAAGATTGGCATCACCAACACGAATGGTTGGTTGATATGCTTGAAAAATTATATGCGGTATTTCATCCGCGACTTGAGAAACTAATGATGGAGGTTTAGGTTTCAGTGTTCAGCGAGCAATTGAAACACAAATTCTGTATGTAATTTTTTTCTGGACAAAATAAGCGTTTTCATTATCGGAAAACCGGTTCGTAGTTGCGCAATTCATTGCGCCTTGCGTAAATCCTAACTGATTGTAACTTTGCTGATTTGTGGCCTAAATAAACGGTGGCACGTCAGTTTGTACTGCCATCGGAAATTTGGGCCACTATCTAAACCGAGATTGTGAAGTGCCAA
>CAZGAW010000156.1:0-6182 GCA_964523645.1 uncultured bacterium
CCGGTATGCTATGCCGACGTTTCAGATCTCCCCAAGCGATCGACAACTTTGCACGCGGTGAGACATCAAACGGTACGAGAAGGTCTTCAAAGTACGCATACTGCACAATCTGTTTGCCTTTGCTATCACAGATACCGACGTAAATGCCAACTTCAAGCGGTTCGTCAAACTTCTGATCGGTTTCGCCGACATCAATCCATGCGTCGTTTGCTTCCCGTTTCCACCACGCTGTGAAGGTGTCCCCTTCACGGCGGAGCCGCATATAAATGTCCATCTCACCCGCGGGGTCTTGGAAATTCGGAACCGTACCAACGAGTCCTTCACCAGCGTCAAACTGTCGTTTCTGATACTGGATAACAGCGTTATTTCCGTTTGCGGGTCCGCGTCCCCAGAGTTTGAGCGTTACCCATTCGCCATCACGACCTTGACGGTCTTTTGTTGTCGGGGAGTAAGCAGCGATACCCGCAACAACGCAGGCATCCTCGTAATCCATATAGAGATGCGTCTCTACATCAAAATCACCTTCATGTTCCTGATAAAGTCGGTTCGTTGTGTCTGAGGGCCAGAGATTACGGTTCAGTTCACCCGTGACATGAAGCCATCCGGCTTTTGTTTTGCCCATATCCCAATCTTTTGGTTCAACGCCTGCTTCGTCAGAAGTTTTCCACTTCCAATTAGGATTCTTCAAGGCGTTTCCATCAAACGGATCACCGAGAGAAGGTGCCGCTTCGGCAGAGAACACACCTAAAAGAATAAAAACACCACTGAAAAATAAAATAGTTGCTACTTTCAAATTCTGTCTCCATAAACATACTGGCGGCTTACGAGCCGCCAGCAATTTAGCGTAGCTGCGAACACCGTTCGATGCTACTGTCTTTTCAATTCGCCCCATGTGACTGCAAGCCGATCGCGTGGATCAACGGCTGTCGCCGGACTTGAGGCTTCCCGGAAATAGTCAAACGTGACCGTCATCCTGCCCGCCTCGCTTGCACCTTCACAGATACCGACATAGAGACCGACCTCAAGAGGTTCTGCAAGTTCATTGGTAACTTGCCCGACGGAAACCCAGTCGCCTTCTGCATCAGGTTTGAACCAAGACGTGTACTCGTCGCCATCACGCGTGACGCGTAATTCAAGCGGAATAACACCCTGCGCGGGGTTATAGTCGGGTTGCGTACCGACATATCCCAACTCAGCAGAATCATTTTGACGGCGTTGGTATTGGAGCACCGCATTGTTACCTTGTGCAGCACCACGTCCCCACAACTTCAATGTTACCCATTGACCATCACGGTCCTGGTGATCCTTCGTCGTTGCAGAATATACGATAATACCAGCAACAGTACAAGCATCTCCATAGTCGACAGTCATTGACGTTTCGATATCAAACTGATCCTGATCTGTGATCTGATAAAAACGTGTACTCGTATCATCCGTCCACACGTTCTGATCGAAGCCTGCTTCGGCCACGAGTACGCCATCCTTGAGTTCCCAAGGACTCTTATCGCCATCCTTGACTTGCCAGAAGGACTGCAAGTCTTGGCCGGTTCCAACGAATTCGTCGCTCAGTAATGTCTGCGCGAAAACGTTGGGGATCAGGCATATTGATAGAAGCAAAATTGCAACTATGCAAGTAATCTGTTTCATTACATACCCTCTCTATTTTACGTACGGAACGTTTCCTGGGGGTATTCAAAACAACTTCCCATGTCAAATAACTTTGAATTCGCTCCATACATTATGATTAACTTGAGATATATTACAACGGAGGTTAGAAAAATTCAACTTTTTTCTTACTATTCCGTACTTAACAGTGTATGAAAAAAAGATTGCATATCTCTTTGCAATTTGTGATAAGGATATGTTAAAATTCAGAATTAATCGAAATTCATTATCAACCACAGGTTATTACCCCTTAGGAGGGCGTTATGAAGGTAGGTATCCGAGACGGGATGTTACCCGTTTCCTTTGAAGAATCGTTTCAGAAAGCGAAAGACATCGGTTTTGACGGCATCGAACTCTGTATGGGTGTCAATTACCGTGAACACGCGCTCTGGCAAGATGACGGGATCGATACAGTAAACAGCCTATCAGAAGCCGCGGGCATCGAAGTCTCTTCACTGTCCCCCGGTGGTTTCACGGCTTATTCGTTCATGCACCCGACCGACAGTATCAGAAGCGAAGGCATCACCAAGTTACAATATCTTGCAGAAATCGCGCCACAACTCGGTGCGAAGGTCATTCTGGTGCCCTTTTTTGGAAACGGTAAAATTGAGGACGATCACATCGACGCAGAACGTTTTATAGACGGATTGAAAGCCGCTGCCGAAACCGCCGAAAAACACGATGTCTCCCTCGCCATCGAATCGACGCTGAGTGCCGAACAACATCAGCGAATTATCGACAACGTCGGTTCATCTGCCGTTGGTGTCTATTACGATATGGGAAACGCTACCGGCTTGGGCTACGACTCACCCTCTGAAATTCGGAGTTTAGGAACATCAATTTCCCAGATGCACATCAAGGACACTGGTGGTAACCACGCCGGTGAAGGTGATGTCGATTTTCCGGCAGTCTTTGAAGCCGCACACGCCGTCGGGTACGATAGTTGGTTCGTATTAGAAACACCCGGTAAGGACGATCCGGTCGAATCCGCGGCGAAAAACCTCAATTTTGTGAGGAACAATTTTTGAGGCACAGGTATAAAGGTCATCTGTCATCGGAGAATTCGCACGTTTCAATATCGGAAACTCATAGAGGAGTTCGCATGAACAGCCCAAAAACAATAGTTCCACGCTCCGAAGGCGAGAAGCTGCTGTCCTTATCGACGCGCGAAGCAGAAAAACTCTTTCAAAGTTACGAGAAGCAACTGCAATTAGAAATCCTCAATGCAACCCGTAACCCGAAAGCACGTGAGCAACTCTATTACCTCGTCCCCGATTGTACAGAACTCATTCAGGAAAGCCCGACTGAGGATGTACTCCAAGTTTTGGACACAATGCTCGGCACTGGACTGGCATCGGCATTGCTACCCTGCCTTTCAAACGACCAATTTGAAGAGCTGCTCGACATCGCTGTCTGGCGTGACGGCAAACTTGATGAAGAATCATTGGACCTCTGGCTCTTTGAACTTTCTGAGTGTAATCGGGAGGAACTCGGACGGTTCCTCAGAGAATTAGACATCCGTCTACTTGCAGCACTTCTCCATGGACGCATAAAGCTTCAAGACGAACACGCTGCGCTCCTCCTTGAAGGTGGTTTCTTAGACCCAGCCTCACCGGTAATTCATTACGTTGATGAACGCGCCCGATCGATTTCCAACGCTATCTGGGAAGCCGATTACGAAGTTTTCGACCTGCTCCTTAGTGAACTCCTCGCGATTAATACCGAGGGCGATGTTGAAAAAGAACTCGCTGCTATCTTTGATGCCGCGCAGGCTGATAGGGCACAACGCGTCACCGAACGCGACAAGGAAGCAGGTATTGATGTCACTGAATCCGAACTCATGGAAAAAGTCGATTTAGATTCGCTCAACTTCGATGCGGACGAAGAAAACGATGACGAATATGACGATGATGAACATGACAACGAATAAATTTTCCCTTGTCGCCGAGACACCCCTCGATAGACGCCTGTTCCTCGCACAAGCATTGGCGCACGGTGATACTTTTAGCCGCATCCCGCGCGAGCAAGCGGATACGCTCTACCAGAACATCGCCGCCATCGCTCATAAACTTATCACGATGAAGACCGCTGATCTCTCCGACGAATCAGCACTCCGAATGCACATCCAGACAGCCTTTACACTGACCAGTCTCGGATTGGAATACGGTAGTAAAGGCGATCTGGATAAAGCCGTTCAACTCCTTTGTAAAACAAGGGTCGTTAAGTTCTTCCAAATCGGTAACACACTAATGGAGAGACTGCAGGATAGAGCACGCCATCTTTTAGAACACGCCGTCATCCGCCCCCCCAGTGGAGACGAAGAGAGCCTACTCGGCACCAACTACACAGATATAGAAACCGAGGGCATCCAAATCTACACGCAAGCAGAACTCGAATTTCTAAAGGCATTGCTAATATATCGGATTACGATACAGACGCTGCAGGTAACAATCAGAGATACCGATACCCCGCGAGCGCTCCTTCACCTCAAGGAAGTCGAGATGATTGACAGGCAATTGGCGTATATCGAACATCGGTGCGACTATGTCAAGGCACTACCTCTCGAAAACCCGTTCGTGTTGGATCCACCGCTCAGTATCTTTCCGAACCCGATTGAACAACTTACACTCAGTCTGATAGTTAACCTCGTACTCTACCGGGAAGTCGATTTCGAGATAGATGAAGAGGCAAGGTCGGATTTCCATCAACTGGCTTATATGGATGGCGAGGTCCGAGAGTCGTTACGGCAACAGCTGCTCGACTGGATTACACAATACCTCGAACAGACACAGCAACCAGAACCCGTGAAAACGTACGCTGTCGCTTATTGGGATGACTGTCTCCGTATTGAGGGACAGGCATCTGTACCTCAATAGTATCAACGATCAGAGGAAAATTTTCGTTTTGCATCGGCGATCGCTTGGCGCGCTTTCGGTGTCCCAATATCATTCAAGGCGCGTTCCGCCATTCGGCGAAGATCACGATCCTCCGAATAGAGTGCCTGAATCAACGAATCAACAGCAGACGGACCTATCGTGACCAAGGCACGTACAACAAGACGACGGACATTCCATTCTGGGTCTGTCAGCGTCCGAATAAGCGCAGGCAGAATCGTCTCAAGCGGTGCACCGATTTCACCTAACGCATAAGCCGCATTCAGCCGAATCTCCGACGATTCAGCACTTAAAGCATCAACGAGATACGGCACAGCAGGTTCACCGAGACGCTGTAGCATAACGGAACCAGCAACGCGGATATTTTCGTCGGGATCGGTGAGAACCGTAATAAGGGCAGGCACAACACGGGCAGCAGGTTCCTTGATTTCGCTAAGCACCCACGCGGACATCTCACGCACCTGTGGGTTGTCATCAGTGAGTCCTACAATCAGCGCATCAATCGCCTCGGTTCCCATAGCGACTAAGGCTTTAGAGGCTTCAACCCGACGTGCTGCGTCCGTCGCACCGAGTTGCATAACAAACGTTCTCGCCTGCTCCTTCTGCGACTGACACGCCATTAAGGAAAGAAAAGTTAGGAATAAGAAAAGACGTTTCATAGAACTAAACATAGCACAGGCACACAATTTTTTAAAGGAGAAAACGGTTTCACTACCGTGCGAAAACCGTTAACAAAAAGATGCAATTAGAAACAGCGACATTCGGGGCAGGCTGTTTTTGGTGTGTTGAGGCAGTCTTTCAGCAATTGGAAGGCGTTCACGAAGTCGTCTCAGGCTACACCGGCGGCACTACCGTCAACCCGACCTACCAAGCCGTATGCTCGGAAATGACTGGACACGCTGAGGTGATCCAAATCCAATTCGATCCAACGGTTATCTCTTACGCGGAACTCTTAGAAGTTTTCTGGCACACGCACGACGCGACGACGTTAAATCGACAGGGAAATGATGTCGGCACCCGGTACCGTTCCGCGATATTCTACCACTCAGAAGAACAACAACACATCGCCGAACAATCCAAAGCAGAGATGGATACGTCCGATATGTGGGATGATCCGATTGTCACAGAGATCACGCCAATTGACACGTTCTATCCCGCTGAAGATTATCACCAAAACTATTTTTTATTAAATTCAAGGCAGCCGTATTGTCAATTCGTGATTCATCCGAAGATGCAAAAATTTACAAAAGACTTTAAGGATAAACTCAAAAATGATGAATAAATATATTTTCCAACCGTCCATAGCGACGCATCTAAAAGCGCAGCTGCTATGGGTTTTCGTCATCTGCTGCCTCAGTGTTAGCAGCGTAGTCGCCCAAACCACCCCCGTAACCGTGTCTACGACGACAGCAAGGCGCGGGACCTTTGTTGCTACCAAGGATTACACCGGACATCTACAACCCAACGCCGAAGTGACAATTTTTGCCAACGTTTCCGGTAAAATTGTTTCTTTCGAGGCAAAGGTAGGGCAAAGTGTCTCGAAAGGCGATGTGTTGGCACAAAGCGACCCAAAAGAGGCTACCCTCGCCGTCATACGCGCCGAATCCGCATTAAGCAGCGCAC
>CAZGAW010000157.1:0-5965 GCA_964523645.1 uncultured bacterium
CTTTGAAGCAGAGATAGAGGAACATCTTCTCGCTACCGCTGAGCAGCATCAGACTGCGATCTGTACCGTCTATGCTCAGGGAAGGGAGGAGATGTTCGCGTTGTAAGTCAACACGGGTCTCCCCAAAAAGTTGCATCTTGTCGATCCAGTGATGTAATTCGTCTTCGGCGGGTTTGAGAATCTGCTGTTGGAGGGATTCGATGGTTTTGTCAATTCCAGTGCAGGCGAGTTCTAAACTCAGGAGTGTTTTTTCAACTTTAGCAGCGTCACTATTTGCCCGTTGGAGCGCACCGAGCCTATCTAAGCGGACGGCTTCTTCCTGCTTAAGTTTGTCGAGTCGTTTACGTTCATTATCAATTTGGGATTTTAATTGTTGTTTGTCAACGGTTGTGAGCGTATCAGAAAAACTTTGTTCGTTCTGTTGAACGCCTGTCTCACTTAATCGGGATGAAAGTGCGTTAAGCTCCGCCTGAATTTTGTCCATGTCTTGGGTACGCTGTTTGTGTTGTGTTGAACGGGCTTGTAGCGTTTGGAGGCGTTGTTCAAGTTCACGACGACTTTCTAAATTCTCGGTTTCTGTTTTTAACGATTGCCGATGTGTCTCCAATTCTCTACTGCGCTGTAATTTCTCTTCTTCTTTCTCGTCAACAATCCGTTGAATAACTTCTCGTTCTACTTCCTGATAACAGGTTGGACAGTGCTGTTTGCCGCTCTCAAGCAGCGTGCGGAGGGTGTTACAGGCAGTCGTCAACGCTGCGATTTCAGATTCAAGTCGTCCGATCTGTTGTATTAATTCTTCCCGTTTTTTTTCTAATCCGCTGGCTTCTTGAATAGCATTCTCAATTGTAGCAAGCATCTGTTGCAGATGCTGAATATCGTCAAAACCGCTAAGCGTTTCATTTTGCTGATGCGTGAGTGCCGCCAACTGTTTTTGCAAACGATTTTGGTGCTGTACCCACTCAGCGATAAGTGCAGAATCGCCAGTCTCGGCACCGTAGGCAGTTTCCAAGTCTTTTAACTTTGCTTCAATCCGTGCGATTTCGGTTTCGTTAACGTTCTGTGCGTTATAGCGCAAACTATTTTGATGTGCGCGGATCCTGCCCTGTTCACGTTTGGCAATCCGACGCGTATCAATGAACCGCTGCCGTACCTCTATCAATCTGTCGATACCGAGGAGTGTATGGAGAATATCGCGTCGCGTCGCGGATTGGCGGGCAAGGAATTCAAAGATTTCGCCTTCTCGGAGGAATGTTGTGAGGGCAAGTTGTTCGTGTATGATGCCAAACCGATCTTGTAACATCACTTCCGTTGCCCGAATACGCGTATCATCAAAAAGGACGTGCCACGCGCCCTCTTTTTCAGAGCGGAGTTGGACACGTTTTCCTGTCGCGCGGAAGAGTTGATAGCGTTCGCCATTCACACTAAATTGGATACCCGCAGTGCCGCTATAGGCTTTCGGGTTTTTCATGGCTGAGGCATCCACACGTGGCACAATCGGTTTCCCTGTTAGCGTGAAGAAGATGGCATTGACAAGCGTGCTTTTTCCGCTGAAATTGGGACCGAAAATGAGGTTGATACCGTTATGAAGGTTAAAATCCTGTTGCTGGAAACAACCGAAAGTCCTAAGACGGATCCGTTCTAACAACATATCAGATGTCCTTTTTCTCATGAATAAGATCGTAAAGCATCTGTGCTCTGACCTTCTCACGTCCGTTTTTTAGGGTGAATTCAAACGCACGCACAATCGCATCAAGTTCAGCAGTACCCAAGTCTTTATACTTCTCATTACGCTGAATAAGTGCCTCAATTTCTCTTCTATAGATGTTCAGTGTTTCTTTTTCAAGGGAGATGTCCATAGTTGTGTCGCTCCGTTCAAATTTTGGTTTTGATCCTCATTAAACGTTCGCAGGCTTCGGCGAGGAGGTCATCCGCCATACTAAACATAAATCTGAACTTCGTTTTACCGAGATGTGAACGGCTATAGAAACTGGAACCCGGTACACCACCGACACCGATTTCTTTGACAAGCCAATGGGCAAACGCTGTATCGTCAGGGAACCCGAAATCGGTGATGTCTGTCATAATGTAATACGCCCCCTCTGGTTGATGGCAAAGGAAGCCGGCTTTTGTAAGGTTGTTAACGAGAAACTTACGGTTCTTATCATATTTTGCGACTAAATCTTTATGGTAACTCGGTGGCAAATTAAGAGCGGCGACCCCGGCACGTTGCAGCGGATGTGGCGCGCCGACAGTGAGGAAGTCATGCATCTTACGGATGGCGTTGGTTAGGACCTCCGGTGCGATGACGTAGCCTAACCGCCACCCCGTCATCGAATACGCCTTGCTCAAGCCAGAGACAGTGATCGTCCGCTCCCGCATCTGTGGAAGCGATCCGATGCTGATGTGCGGTTTTTCGTCGTAGATCATGTGCTCGTAAATTTCATCGGTAATAGCGAGACAATCGTACGTACAACAGAGATCGGCAATCTCTTGAAGTTCGTCGCGCGTAAAGACCTTACCAAGCGGATTATTCGGCGTATTTATGACAATCGCTTTTGTGTTGGGTGAAAATGCGTCTCGGAGTTCGGTAGGGTCGTAAGTAAAATGGATAGTGCCATCGGACGCTTTGGTCTCTTGTAGTGCTACATAGACAGGTTCTGCGCCAGAGATGATCGTATCGGGTCCGTAGTTTTCATAAAACGGTTCAAAGATGATAATCTCGTCGCCGGGGTTAATAATAGCGAGGAGTGCGGAAAGCATCCCTTCCGTAGAGCCACAGGTAACAGTAACATTTTTGTTCGGGTCTGTTGGAATACCGTTAAAGGTCGTCATCTTCTGTGCGATCGCCTCGCGGAATGCCGGTGCGCCCCAAGTAATGCTATACTGATTGTATCCTTCTTGGATTGCCGCAATCGCAGCGGCTTTGACTTCGGGAGGCGGTTGGTATGCCGGTGTACCTTGCGATAGATTAATCGAGTCGTGGCGCAAGCAGAGCTGTGTCATACCACGGATGACGGATTCGCTAAAGCGGGTGGATTTGTCTGAGAGTTTAGATTGAACGGTAATTTTGGGTATCCTTTTTGATGGTATTCCTCTAAAAGATCACACTACATACCAGTTTTGTAACTCAAAATGATTCCGTCGTCTAAAGGGATATCAACGGAATGTAGTTGTGGCGTGTTAAAGACGAATTCAATATAGTCCGGCATCTCGTCGCGCATGGTAACAGTATCATCGGCGACGATTAAACCGCCGGTACGAATGTTTGGCAGTGCCAATTCCAAGTAGCGCCGGTATTCGTTTTTCTCTCCGTCAAGGAACACAAGATCAAAGGTCGCTTCACATTTCGGTATCTCATCGAGTGCATTACCGATGCGGACATCAACGATGTTGTCCAACCCGACTTCCTGAAGATGTGCCTCTGCTTCGGCTGCACGCATCGGATCAAACTCCAGTGTGATGAGTCTACCAGCTGTCTCTTTCAACGCTGCCGCGAGATAGATTGCGGAATATCCGTTACTCGTCCCGATTTCAAGCACATTTTGTGCCTGGATAGAGCGGATCAGAATAGAGAGGAACCGCCCGTTCTCCGGTGCGATGTTGGTATATTCTTTTGCCGTTCTCTCAAGTCGTTTTAAAACGGATTCGTATTGTTCCATAGCATCAAGTGTTCTGATAGTTTTGAATGGAGGAAGGCGGCGAAAATTGTAGCCGCATTACCAAGATAGTTGCCTTCATATAGGCTGCAATTAGGAATATGTATAATACTATCACAAAATAGGAGCGTTGTCAAGGGGCGTAAACATTTTATCGAAAGTTTGAGTTAGAGGACGGTAAGGATGGAAGGGTATAGATATGTTGGCAGCGTCTCCGAAGGGAGCTATCTAAAACATAGGACTCCACCGGTGTGCAGGGATAAACATTCCGTTCAAACGGGAAAGCGTATCCAAAGATACTTGTGATATGGCGTGAGTAGCTGTTTCCGCAGAAAGACCTATGCGTATACGCATAGGTCTTTTCTTTCAAGAGAAGGGGATTATTCTCTTAGCCATCCTCAGGCGCAGCATCCACAGGAGATTCAGGTGGAGGACCATCTTCAGGATCTTCGCCTTCCGGTGTAGGTTGCATGACACGGACAAATGGAAGCACATCATTTTGAACGGATTCACGGAACAAATCAAAAACTTCTTCCAAACTTTTCTTTGGGAACTCAAGACGAAGTTTCAGATATTCTCTCCGCACCATATCAAGGTCAACGTACTCTTCCGGTCCGATGTCTTTCTCTTCTTCTGCAACTTGATAAAGCTGACTTTCGATTTCGGAGCTATGCGGAAACCCAAACTCTTCTTCAATAAAATCATAGAGATCTTTTCCCGCGGGTCGTGGAAGTGTGCGCCATTTCTGAACTGCTCGTGCCAACCCCTCATCAAGCAGTTGGTAGTAATCAATTGGTTTTGCTCTGTACTCAGCTATCGTATCCACCGAAGTGAGTTCAGGCAGGAACTCGTATATAGTGGGAACGGGTCGAAAAAGTTCGTACGCCCCTATGAATATCTGCAAGCCAAACTCACCGAGTCCGTCAGTTCCTATCTCGGATCGGATTTCCTCAACGAGCTCCTCCTTTGTATGGGTTGGGTTCATAAAACCGAAGGTGAGGTACATCTGGATAGCACCGATGTTGATAATCTTGCCTCCTCTATTCGCCTCTTCTGCAAGGAATGTGTCTTCAAGGAACAGTTCCACGAGATCAATGGATTCTTCCCATGTAACACCGGTCTCATCAAATACGACCACCTTTATCTCCTCAAGAAGCAGTAATGCTTCATTGTGAGATGGTGGGCGCCCGCCATGCTCCTCAATAAACACTCCCAACCATTCATCTGTTTTCTGCTGCATTGCCTCTCCCGTTTCCGTTATGATGTCATATGCTTTGTTTGATGCATCATCCCGTGAAAGCGATTCAGGCATTTCAGAGTCAGGTTTTACCGGCTCCTCTGTCGGTGGCTTCTGCATTATCGGTTTCGCCATGTTCATTTCATCACATCCGCCGAGGCCGATGCTGAGGGCTATGATGAGTACGGTTATCACGAACACAAAGGGTTGATTGGTTACTATCTGTATTTTCAATTTCTTTCCCTTTCTTATCTGTGCCGATCGTATATAACTTGAGTTTGGGAATAAATCGTAGTCAACCGTTAATCTGTGGAGCGAATGTGTGATATCCGCTTAGTGTTGCTCCCCGCGACGCATCGCGAGACAATTGACACACTTATTCGGTTACAACAAGTCAAATATTGTTTTTAATTAAACAAAAAATAAAAAATCTATATCCAACTATGAATTGTAACATACTTTCACGGAAAAAGCAAATTACACAGGACGATTTGTAGTAAAACCTACAATTAACGAGACACCGATAGAAGGCGGGGTTACATGAAGTTTTAGAAAATATTTCGGTAATTGGGCGAGGTTACAAACCTTGAAGAAACGCCCCAGCAAAAACCCCGCAGGGGGGACACCCACTTTGTGCAGAATACGGAATTACCGAATTAATAAATTAATCCTCATCAAACCCCGCCTGCAATGGGTTTGTGTAAGTCCTAAACTTATTGAAAGAGTCGCCAACTTCTACCGGGGAGATCGGCGCGAAATACCTCTACATTTCCACGGTCTGCCATTGTGACGTAGCAGGTGCGTCCATCAGGGCCACCGAAAGCGATGTTCGAGCAGAGCTTGCCTGTGAGTTGTACTTCCAATAGTACTTCGCCTTCCGGGGAGAGCTTCGCGACTGTTCCTTTGCCGTGCCGAGTGATATAGAGGTTTCCTTCAACATCGCAGCGCATTCCGTCCATATTGAAATCAGGGAACTGAATCAGTAACCGTTTATTGTGGATATCCCCGTCAGGGGACAGATCGTAAGCCCAGACGTTGCGTTGTGCGGATTCGTTGACATACAACATCTTTT
>CAZGAW010000158.1:0-5775 GCA_964523645.1 uncultured bacterium
AGTAACTGGGTATGTTACTATTAAACTAACCCGAATAGGACCGAAGCATACGAACAGTGTCCGACAAAGGAGTCAAAAATGATTGCGAATTTGATTACACTCTTCCGACTGATGCTTGTCTTTGTTGTGATTTTTCTCTTTGAATACCACATCTTCTATTTAGATATCTTGCTCGTGGCACTGATCGGCTTGATTCTGCTTCTCGATGCGGTTGATGGTTACGTTGCTCGCAAACTGAATCAGACTTCCGCTTTGGGAGCACTGCTTGATATAGTCGGCGACCGGATCGTTGAATGCGTCTTCTGGGTTTACTTCGCCGTTGTTGAATTGGTCCCATTCTGGATACCAGTTATTGTGATTGCGCGCGGGTTTTTTACAGACGGTTTGCGGAGTGCCGCTTTTGCACAAGGTAAAACGGCTTTCGGCGAGAACAGTATGATGACTTCGAGGTGGACACGCGCCCTTACGAGTTCACGGGCAAGCCGTAGTATCTATGGTATTGCGAAAGCACTCGCCTTCGTCTACCTCGGCGGCGTTATTGCATTCAAAAATTCCGGCATCTATCCTGAATTAATTGTCGGTTTGGAATTAGCAGGCGTAATCCTATCTGTTATAGCTGTGGCTATGTGTGTAATTCGTGGGCTCCCAGTTCTGGTTGATGGCTGGAAATATGTCAAAGGCTAACGCTGTTTTGTTGTCCGATATGTTCCGTGAGACTGCTTCCTGAAACCCAAAAGCCGTTATTTTCGTGACATTCGATCGCCATCCCGGGTCTTTAAGAGTAAACGCGTCCCATCTTCACTCGCAAGTGCCATAAAGAGCGGTCTCACTGCGGTATACGCAGCTACCGACAGTATCCGATTTTTCAGGGTAAATATGAGTTTGTAAGTAATCGTATTTCCGACCTGCTTGCACTGGCGAGTCAGTTCTGCATTCTCCACAACATAATGAATGTCTTTCGGCAATGTTGCTGTCCATCCATCTGGGAGTTGAATGCGTATTTCTTTTTCAATTTGCATCGGGTACCCCATATCTAACGAATAGGTGCGATGTTCATTTGCAAAGGTTTGCGCATAATCAGCGAATTCATCAATCGGTAAAGGCAGTAGCATGTCGTTTCCAACCTGCGTTGCGTAATTCTCAACATGGAATCCGAGGTTAATTGTAAACGGCACGTTCAAATCGTTAAGGTCAGATATATCGTGCCACGCTATCTGAATTCCGGGAAATTGTTCGCTGAGCTCCGTTGCTAAAGTGCTTTTCAACAGACTCGGATGTATCTGTTGATACGCCCACCGCGCATTTATGTCATACTGTCCATTTGTCTGGATGTAGAGCGTACCTTGTACACGCCCTTCGTTACTTAGCGTCAGTTCCGTTTCGCTCACAAGTCGGTTGGTTTCTGGCGGAGAAACAGGTATCTCCACAAATTCACCGCGTGTATCGGAGATGATAAATCCTGTACGTCCCTGAACGTTGTATGGAAGATCGCCATACCTACAAGTTGAGGATGTTGGATCCAACCAAATATAGGTATCCGTCCCGGTCGGAATTGCGGCGAGTAAATGGTTAAATTGGCTGAGCGAAGGCAGTGTTGTATCAACGCGTTCGTATGGTGCGACACTTACCAAAACAGGATAGGCTTTAATACCGACCAAATCCAACATCGACATCAGAAGTGTTGTTTTATCTTTACAATCGCCGTATTGCATCCGAAAAACTTCGGTCGCATGTGAGGGTTGGTAAGCACTCTGTCCAAGTTCGATACCGACGTACCGGATGTTTGTAGCGACAAAATGATAAATCGCCTGTATTTTCGCGTCTATGGTTGTCAGATGACTCGTGAGTTGCTCGACTTTCGCCTCAATGTCCGCATCCGTGGTATATCTCCCTTTAGCGAGTTCTTTATACCAATTGTAGACACTGTCCCAATCTTTAATTGAGGAATAACGCAAGCGTGGTACGACGTTGTTAACGTGTGGCATCCCGTCTTCCAATGTCAAGGCAGGTATCTCACCGTATCTCCATATATAAATAACGGTATCATTTTCTGTATAGGAGACCTCGGGTTCCTTTGGGTTTGCGTCGTTAGCGATTTTCCATTGCAGGTTCCACATCTTCGGCATCTGAAGTGCGTAAGTGGTTTCCAATGTCGTCTCTGTCCCCTGAAAGTTGTATCCGCCTGTAATCCAAGTTTCACCGCCAGGGATTTTGTCTTCAAGTGTTACTTGATACTCAATGCAGACGCCGGGCGCGAGACCGACCATGGAGATGACCTTCCACATCGCATCGGAGTAGAGATTCTGGGACAATAATCCGGGTGGTGTTACGTCGTTAAACGCCTCAGCCGGTGGTTGTAGAACTGTGCCATCCGCGGTGATTGTCCTGGCAATGTTCACGCCGATATTTTGTGCGGTAGGTTGATAGGGGATCGCGATGTCTCCATACTTCTGGATTCCTCTTTCCGTTAGGATTTTGACCACCTGGTGTGTTGTGTAACGCGACTGTCCATTTGGTAGAATATCGTGGCTGAAATGGTTGAACAGAATTAGGGTGTCGGCATCAGGGTAATCACTCGCGTTCGGTGCGCTTGCGATGATATGCTCAATGTCGGGGTTCAGGAGATTGACAGGTGGTACCTCAGTGGTCAGGACGGGGCCGAGGTTGAGTTCTGCGAGTGCTTGGCGTCGATCCAAAGCGAAGAGATTGTCGGGATCAACTTCTAAAATCCGCTGGCACTGGAGTTCCGCCTCAAAGTAGCGCTGTTGATCTTCATAAAGCGTGACAAGTTGTTCCCTTGCCCAAGTATCATCTGGAAACAGACGAACGGATTCTCGTAATTCGGCGATTGCCTCACCGAGTTTGCCTTGTTCAAGGTAGACTAATCCCAAGTAATTGTGTAAATTTTCGCTTTCAGGACGTTCACAATTAGGATCAAGGGACAATGCTTTGTGGAGCACCTCCACAGCCTGATCAAAACGCTGTAATTGCCGATAAGCCAAGCCGAGATGATTCAAAGCATAGAGATTGTCTGCTGAAACAGCGAGTACGCGTTCGTAGTATCCAGCAGCAGCTGCATAATCTTTTAATCTTTCGGAGATATATCCAGCATAGTTAAGGGCTGCGATATTGTTCGGTTTGAGTGCCAAGAAAGCGACAAATGCGTTCCGTGCGTTTTCGTATTCCTCAAGTTGGTAGTATATCTCTGCTATCTTCTGTTGTACTTCGCTGACATCTGGTCGAATTACGAGAGCGGCTTCATAAGCGGCGAGTGCTGCGCGAAGATTTCCATGCTGTAATTCACTATTCGCCACCTCAATCTGCCCTTGCCACTGATGGGTCCGCTCAACGAGTGGGTCAACCACTGTACTCGGTGCCGGGTTTTTCGTAAAGATTGTGCACCCAGTGATGACAAATAGTAGGCTTAATAACCCAAATAAGTGGTTTCTATGAACTATCATCGTCTATCTCCGTGGCAGTTAGGTATTTGCTCCGGTGTCCGTTAGAAGTTTCGGGTTTCCGCTGTGGCGCTCTTTATCTCGGTGTGTTCTCTTCTCCATCGACTTTTTGAATGCCGTTTCGAGATCAATCCCTGTTTGATTTGCGAGGCACATAAGAACAAATAAAATATCAGCCATCTCCTCACCGAGGTCTAAGTCTTTCTCGCTTTTTTTGAAGCTCTGTTCACCGTATTGACGCGCCATAATCCGTGCTAATTCGCCCACCTCTTCCATAAGGATTGCGGTATTGGTTAGCTCTGAGAAATAGCGGACACCAACGGTGCGGATCCAGTCATCTACAAGTTTTTGACATTCTTCGAGCGTGTAGTCCATGCGATTTGTCTCCATTTGACCTACTCCCTCAGCCAAAGTATGGGTTTTGAGGGGAAGGTTGATAAATTCCTCTGCTTATATTTTACCACCGTTCACAACGAAAGTAAACCTTTTTGTGAAAGCATCCGTTCAAGAAAGCAATTTATAAACATGAAGTTTCTCGTCCTTTCTTCAGGATCCGGTGCGGTTAGGAAACCGTGAAGAAACATCCAAGCAAAAACCGTACCGGGCCTGCGGGGTCCAAAATTGGACTAAAAATCGAGAACTGGATGACTCTGAATCCAATCGGAAATCCCTTGATTTTTCTGGATACTTGGTATATACTTTATAAATCTAATATTTCATTTTGGGAGAATTTGTACTATTTGGCGATCTCGCTGAATGAACAAAGGAAAATCTTATGGGACTAACGAACGAAGAATTGCAGTTTTATGAAACAAATGGCTACCTTTTGAAAAAAGGTCTTGTCTCTTCAGAAGATATTGCGTTAATTCTGGAAGAAATTGACGATATACACAATCGTATGGCGGAGCAACCGACCGATGGCATTGGCATCTCTTGGGAAGTCTACGATACGGAGGACCACCCCCCGCGGATTAAGCAGTTAATGCACAGTGAGTTGGTAAGTCCGACGCTTAACCGCTTACTCCGCTGCGATGGGATGCTGGATATATTGGAAGCACTGATGGGCGAAAACATTTCGCTGTATCACAGTAAATTGCTTCCGAAGGCTGGCGGTGACGGCACGGCGATCCCGTGGCACCAAGATTATGCCTACTGGAAAAATGATAATAACAAACCCGTTATGATTAACTGCCAGTTGGCTATCAGTGAAGCGAACCTTGAAAACGGTTGCATCCAGTTTGTTCCGGGAAGCCATAATTGGGGTTTGCAGGAACATGAACGGAAGCAACAGGCCTTTGGCGTTTTTTTACCGGGGCACTATCAAGAACGGGAAGATGCCGTGGCTGTCGAAATGGCACCGGGGGATGGTGTCTTTTTTAACGCCTTGATTATTCACGGTTCTGATGCAAACAATTCAGCAAACGATCGGTTGATGAACACTTTTGCCTACAACGTAACCGGAAACGGCGCAACCCAATGCCGTGAAGCCCTACGCGGTATGCCTATTAATGCATGAAGTGCGTGATGTCTAACAGAAGACATTTCCTGAAGCTGTTCTTATCGGAATTCAGAAGATTCTATCTGGAGCAACGAAACACGCTCACGGAGGAAATGTCATGCAAATGAGAAAATTGATTAATATTTGGAAAATCCTCTGCTTCGTACTGATAAGCGTTGGATTAGGCTGTGGTAGTGACGACTCGATTGAGACGAATCTCGCGCCACGTATTATCACTTTTGAGGCAGAATCAGATATTGTGGACCCCGGAGGCGAGGTACAAATTGTCCTCGTAGCCGGTGACCTCGAAAATGATGCTTTATCGTATACATGGTCAGTAACAGGTGGTAAACTAACGGAGAACGCGTCTGGCGCGCTTTGGCAAGCCCCTGAAACTGAGCGTAAGTATCAGATTGAGGTCAGAATCAGCGACGGGAAAAGTACGACAACAAGCACACTTGATATCCAAGTGTGGGAAATTCGACCGGGGAATTACTACCCATTGGCAGTGGGAAATATATGGCACTATAGCGACGAAAGTGGGAGTGAGATTACCTTTGAAATCGTGGACACGATTCAGATCCAACGAGCCGGTGGACAAACGATTGAAAGTTTTGTGCTTCAGAAATCCAGTACCGCTGAAGGTTTGGAGAACATTGTAAACTACACATATTTGGGACCGCATCTTGATGAAAATGGTGAGGTATCAGGTATTGTGCAGCATGCACAGAATACTACATCCGGCACAGGCGATACAATCCTATTTGAGCCATTTCTGCCATTATACCAATTTCCGCTTATTCCTGGAGAAAAGTGGGA
>CAZGAW010000159.1:0-1465 GCA_964523645.1 uncultured bacterium
GACAGAATCTACATGGAATCCGGTGCGCGGTTGTACCCGCGTATCAGAAGGTTGTCGGTTCTGTTATGCCGAACGGATCGCAGCCCGGTTCTCAGGCGAAGGCATGGCTTACGAAGGCTTGGCTGAGAACACCAAAGCAGGCCCACGCTGGACACAAGAGGTCATCCGCGTCCCAGCCCTACTTAATGAGCCTCTCAAGTGGAAAAAGCCGCGCCGAATCTTCGTCAACTCCATGAGCGACCTTTTTCACGAAAAGATTGAATTGTCCTACATCCAAGAAGTCTTTGCTGTAATGGAGAAAGCGCATTGGCATCAATTCCAAATCTTGACGAAACGAGCAGAACGACTATTAGAACTGAACTCCGAACTGCCTTGGTCCTCAAATATTTGGATGGGGGCTAGCGTTGAAGATGAACGCGTGACAGATCGGGTTGATGCGCTCCGCCAAACTGACGCGCATATCAAGTTCCTTTCGCTTGAACCCTTGCTCGGTGCACTTCCGAATCTAAAATTAGATGGGATAGACTGGGTTATTGTAGGTGGAGAGTCGGGACCCGGTGCCCGCGAAATGAAGAAAAAATGGGTCATTGACATACGCGATCAATGTGCAAATGCCAACGTACATTTTTTCTTTAAACAGTGGGGAGGAAAACGGAAATCGAAAACAGGTAGGGAATTGGATGGTGAGACTTATGATGAGATGCCGGATTGAAGCGTTTTCAAAACTCGGCATCTCAGTAGATTATCCTCAAACTCTCGGTAAATCGTCCGCGAGCAGTGCCTCGGAAACAGATTTCTTGTTCGACTCTTGTTCAGGACGTTCAACATGAAAATAACGGAACCAATCTTTAAAATCTTCATCGGGAAAATTTCCATCATAGTGCTCCATGAACCGTTCATAGAAATCCTCCATATAGACACGCAAGTAGCGACTCGTGCGTTCAAGTGCTTTCCAATCAAAAATATTTGAAGGAATCTCAACCACACCGCCTTCAAGCATATTTCGCCGCATTTCCAAGTAATAAGAATACCGAGTTCCAACGATAAAATCAACGAATCGATCAAAGATTTTTGAAGGAATTTCAGTGATCCTGCCTTTAAAAAGTTTCTGCCGACCGCCCATCTCTTTTTCCAAGTCTCTATTGAGCATAAAACCGATGATAACATCAAAAATTTTTTCTAACATTCGCATTTATCCTTTACGAGATACAAACACAAAAAAATAAAACCCGCCCCGCGTCAATCTACGCCATTTTGCATGACAGTGAAAATGTATTATAACATTAATACACAAACAGGTCAATTCAAAAATTGACGCTAATGTGTATCCAGAATTTAGATTGCAATGCAATCCGAATTTTGCTATATTTATATTATGCTTATACTTTATCTGGTAATTGCGGTGGTAACGGTTCCACTCGGTGCAGGAATCGCCTTTGTATCCAAAGTACAACCAAAACATTTT
>CAZGAW010000159.1:1604-5692 GCA_964523645.1 uncultured bacterium
GTGATGTGGGTCGGATTCATCCTCATCTCTGGTGTCGGATATCTCACAACGCATCGGCACAACGAAAACGGAAGACACATAGATAACACGGAAAACAGATGGAGTGTTAATTTAACAGTCCTCGGTTTATCAATCCACTCACTCGCCGATGGATTCAATCTGGTGATCGCAGCCAGAGAAAACGAACTCGGTGTTGCCCTCGCTTTCGGTATATTACTTCATCGTCTGCCGGTCGGGACGCTTATCGCCGTCGCGCTTCTCCGAGATCAAGTATTTGCTAAAGCATTAGCGCGGTTGACACCACTGATAATTGGACCGGTGGTAGGTGCGATAATCGGAGAGCAACTGATACGCGGCGTTTTCGCAGACCTCACAGATTACGTAACAGCGTTCGCCATAGGCACACTGCTACACGTCGTCATGGATGGATTCCGTGGTAAATATACCATTCAAAAGGCAAATTTGACCCGTCTCGCGAGGGTGCTATTTGTCGTCGGATTCGTGCTGGCTTTTTGCGCAATCTATTTCTTTCAGGGATTTGAAGGTAAACATGCCCATTAAAACGCGCCGTTCGCTGTCTCTAAATCTAACACAATATAAGAGAGGTATTTGCTTACTTATTATCGCTCTCGGTATGCTGACATTCGTAACACCAGCAAAAAGTGATCATATCCCGATTGCAGTATCCGGTGAACCGAGAGCAACGATCCAAATCGGTGCCAGTGCCACAGAACAGGAGCAGTTCGCCGCTGAGGAGATTCAGAATTTTATTGAGCAGTTCACAGGGGCTAAACTCGACATCCGAACCAATAGACAACAAACAGAAACAACGACAGTGATTGTATTAGGCACACCGAGATCAAATCCTACAATTGCTGGACTACAAGCGAATATAGAACTCACGCTCGGAGAAGAACTTGGCGATGAAGGCTATCGTATCAAAACTGTCGAGGTCGGAACTGAGATTGTTATCGTTGTGACAGCACACACCGAACGAGGCGTTATCTACGGTGCTTATGCCTTCATTGAGAGATGTATCACGGCACTAACCGGTCTAACACCTGTGCATCCGGAGGTGGCGGTTGCCAAAGCGAGGGCACTACTCGTGCCGTTTATAGATGAGACATCTGCGCCATTTTATCCGGTGCGCGCCGTGTTAGAGATAGAAAACCCAGATTGGCTCGCTCGGCACCGTATCAACATGAGCGGTGGCGAAGGTGTTTGGACCGGTACAGGTATCGAAGATGGACTCGGTACTGCGTTCAAATATGTTGATACACCGGCATTTGAAGCACTGCAAGATGAACCGATAGCACAACGACGGGAACGCATCAGAACACTCCAAAACCGGTTTAATGCGCTCAAACGGCGCGGTATTGATGCTTACCTCTTCATGTACGTGACGGGAGAACCAACAGAGGCACTGATTCGGCAGCGTCCTGATGTCCTCGGACCGACGGTGTTTTACGGCGCATCTCGGAACGAAGTATCTTACCGACCGTTCTGCTGGTCGAAACCCGAATTTCATACGCTTACCAAAGAACTGGTTCAGGCGATTGTACGTACCTATCCGACGCTTGCAGGTTTTCACCTTAGATCATGGGGACACGAAACGCGCGCATGCAATTGTCCGGATTGTGGCGATAGAACAGAGCAGGGACAAGCAAAACTCTGGCAAGTCTATTTTACGATTATCAGTGCTGCACGGGAGATCCGCCCTGATTTCAAGTTCTATATCTCTGGGTATGACAGCAGCTGGCTAAAAGACGCTGCAGGCATCTATGCCCAGCAGTTACCGAAAGGGACCATTTTCTCACGAAAATGGGGCGCAGACGGTGAACCAATCGCGGATGCCGGTCTACCTATTCCGCAAATCAGGAAACTCGGTGAAATTGGACACCGGTTCATCGTCTTATCACATGAAGTGGAAGAGGTTATGCCGTTCTGGATGCTCGAAAGTGATCTGTTCGTGCAAGGGGTCCAGAACCTTGCTAATAATCCCGAAGTCACCGGATTAGGCGGATTCACTGTTCAAGGAGCGACACAGGGATTAGGATATCTGGATAGACTCGTCAGCGCACGCCTCAATTGGGATATTGAACTCGACGCTTTTCAGCTGCTTCTCAACGAATTGATAGCACGATACGGAACCGAAGCAGCACCACAAATATTGAACGCATTACGGGTAAACGGATGGAACATGGCGAATTATTTTTTAGACTACGCCGGTTCCCTAACCGTAGGCGGCACTTATGGGAGCGGCTCTGCAGGACTCGCGACGCGATTCTGGACGCTTATTGGACCGCGGGCTGTAGAGGATACACTATCTATCCCTGAATTAGAGATCGCTCAGTATGCCTCAAACCGATTCACCGCACTCTTGGCACCGCAACAACAAGCCGCTAACGAGATTAGAATAGCATCCGAAATCGCAGACCCGTTTGATCTTGAGGCAGCTGAGGATTTAAGCGACGCGGTTCGCCTGATGGCATTATGGGTACTCTTCTTTGAGAGTCGCTCAAAATTAGTAGAAGCAATCATACTCGGCTATGACACAGAAACAGAAGAGGCAATCCGTGCTAAAATTATCAGTGCAACAGAGTTCTCAAAGTCAATACAACCACATATCAAAGGAATAAAAGAATATATCCCACTTTTTGGGTATTCGCATCAAACCATTGAAGCGGAGTTGTTGAAAACCTTAAACGCAGAAACCGCTTGGTTAACGGATTTTGATTATCGGACACTCCAAAAGCACGATACGGAATTTTCACCAGAGGAAACACCTTTCCAGATTTGGGACGCGCATAACTATCCGAATCCGTTGAAGCGAGAAACAACTTTTACCTATCAGTTATCGTTGGATGCAGATGCAGTCTCTATAACGATCTACACCACATCTGGACGGAAGGTCAAGACGCTGACAGAGGCTTCAGGCAACGAGGGGTACAACGAATCTGTCTGGGACGCACGAGATGACGACGGCGTGCGACTTGCCAACGGGGTCTATTTTTATAAGATACGCGCTGCCGCCGGAGAGCAAACCGCCCAACGACTCGGACGACTGGCAGTATTACGGTGAAACAAAGGAGGTTGACGATGCTTCGTGTGTATATTCTATATCTGACGCTTTTACTTTCAATCATTGGCTGCAAATCGCAAACTTTACAAGAACATCTTTTACAACCACCGCCACCTCTCATCAATTTCGCACTCAGTCGAAACGGTGCGACTGCAGATGCTTCGCAATCTGTGCCAAATCACCGCGCCGAGGAGGTCATTGATGGCGACACCACTTCCGAGACATGGGACGAAGGCAGCGGGTGGGGTAGCAGTTTGGAACACCTCCGCACTTCAGACTTGAACAAGCGACCTTACGTGTCCGTAACACTTCCCAAACCTATTGACATTCGTAAGATCGTTGTCTGGACAATTGACTCCGAAAAATATCCGGCACCCCAGTTCGGATTAAAAGACTACCGAATCGAGTATTGGCACGGCACCGGTTGGGGACTTATACCGTCAGGCAATACACGGGATAAACAGTATACAGCGCGAAATAACACCAAAGGTAAGCGAGAACACGAAATCCGTGACCGTTTAATTGCAAGCAAAATAAGACTTGTCCCCGTCTCCTCAAACGATACTGTGCGGAATTATCAACACATGGCTGGCAGACGCCCTGTGTACGATGTAGAAGGCATCGCACGCGTTTTGGAGATCGAAGTTTGGGGGTACGCCGCACCCGAGGTACATACGCTTAAACAGATTGTGCAAGGCATCCCTCCCGAATCCGTCGGACATTCTGTACCGACCGAAACACAAGCCAGTAAAAATCAGGAAGAACCAACAATCAAGGAGACCATCCAACGTGTCTTAAACCGATACGAACTGGGGTATGATATGGCTGATTTGACACAGGTGATGTCTTGTTTCTCACAGACGTACCTATCAAACGGACGCACATATCAAGACGTTCAAACCAAGGCAGCACAATTCTTTGAAACTTATCATCAGATTGACATGACACTGACCGATATCGACATCCACCCGAACATCGTTGACGACACCGCAATCGTAACAGGAGG
>CAZGAW010000160.1:0-5667 GCA_964523645.1 uncultured bacterium
ATGAGACAACCCGTTGTAGACTGCTTCCTTAAGCGAGATGTGAAAGATACCGCGATCTTTGATGGCACTATAGAGTTTATCGTTAATGACGGCGAGGGCGACAGTTTCACCGAGTGCTTCTGAAGAAATTTGTTTCCATTGATTACCGGTATCCAAGCGATAGGTTCCGATATCGCTAACGCCATAGATTGTGGTACCGACCACAGCAAATCTGTCTATGATAGGACGCGCACCCGCACTATCGGTTAGCACGCGCCAGTGTGCGCCGGTTTCTGAACTCAAGACCCCTTCGTCTGTTGCGACGTAAACTGTTGAATATGCAAAGGTTATCTCTCTGAAACGGGTAAAGTGAAGCGGTAGGCTTGGCGTAACATCTCTCCAGCTGCTCCCGCCATCAAGCGATTGAAACAACTTACCATCGCGTTTCCCGACATAGATGGTTTCTCTCGAAACCGCTAATTTGAGATCCTCGCTGTCGTTATCGTAAGACTTTTGGCTCATGTCCGTTAATCCTGTGCTTATCCACTCCGGGGCACCAAGTCTCCACTTAAAAAGCGTACGTCTGTGTTCAGCGTAGAACACATCATTACAGACGACGACCATTCTGGTTGTCGCTTCATCTCCCCGTATAGTCGGTGGAACGATTGGGACGACTGCGTGATGTGCTTTTTCAGGACTCTCAGATAAGTGCGTCTCTTTCGCTGCCTCGCTACCTACCCATAGCTTACGAGATAATGCTTTATCATCAGAAGTGGGCATGTTTTGAACGGGATTGCGTCCACTGCCATCTGTAGGTATACGGGCAATTTGCAAGTTGTTCGTTTTAGGTGAAATAAGATAAAGATTGTTGTCATCAACTACCAATTTTGAATTAAAGAAGTTGGAGACCCACGCGCTGTCAGGTTTTGATGCTTGATTTGTAATTGCAGTCACCTTCCCAATAAACGCCACGGTAATTGGGAGTTTCTTCCAAGACGCACCTTCGTCAGTTGATTGATACACCGCATCACCAGTATGCGCGTATAATCTATCGTTGAACGCAACCAAATCCTCCAACCTTGTTCCGACCATTCCATCTATAAGCAAGCGCCACAATTTCCCGCCATCAGTTGTACGACGAATCCCAAAGATATCCACTTTGTAAAACGTCGTCTCGTTTATGGCAACAGCTGGAAGACTATTGACCATGAACAGCTCCGAATCTCCCGAAAGTTCCGTCCAGGTTTGTCCGTTATCTGTTGAACGATATCGGTGGGTGGCAGTCGAAACTAAAAGTGCTTCACCAACAGCCAAAACCTTCATACCTGAGGGTATCACTCGCTTATAAATATAAGAATGAGATTTATAACTCGGTGTTATTTCAGTCCATGACGCTCCGAAGTCAGCCGAATGGAAAAGCTTGAGTGCATGCGACTCATTTTTTGGCACTTCTTGTTCTACCTCTATTGGTGTGAGACCCAACAGATGGGGACCTGTCCCAACATAGAGATTCTTCTCAAACACCGCCAAGGAGTAGATGGCTCTTGATGCTTCCACCGGTAACTTTTTCCAAGTGCTTGAATCGAGACGATAGAGACCGCGCCCTGTACCCGCAAACACTGTTTTTTCAACGGCAGCGACTGTAGAAATTGTTTTGCTTGCTAATCCGTCATTAAATACGTTCCAGTGTGTCCCACCGTCTATAGATCGATAAATCCCTTCGTCTCTCAGTGCCAGATACATCGTCGGACGTGCGTGCGAGCTGCGCGCGGCATCATCAATAATGATGAGGCCAACGGCTTGTCCCTTTGGTCTGGGACCAATCGTCCGCCATGTTTCACCTTTATCACCCGATGTAAATATTTCATCGGTGGATGCTATGTAAAGGATACCATTATGTTCTGCCATCGGCATTAGCGATTTACCAATTGGAATATCCGCGTTGATGCGTGTCCACGTAGTTGTATCTGTTCCTAATCTGTATATGCCTGTCGGAGCAACAGCATAGACTGCGCCTTCAGCTGTAGCGAAGATATCGCGGACGTGTCCGCCTGGCGGTGAACCTCCCTGCGTCCACCGCCCGGTAGAAAATTTGGCAGGGTCCTCCACAGATGCTGTCGTAGTTGTAGAGACTTGTGTGCCGGTCCCGCTGTTTTTACCCGCAGCAGCCTGACCTACTCGGTTTCGTACCGCTGGTTTTGCAGAAATATCAAGAATGACCGGTGTGTCAATGATTTCAATAGTCCGTTCAGATTGCGCTTCAAAACTGTACGGCTTCTGAAACCGGGCGAGGTACTGGTTGCTCGCACCGAGCAGTAATATTACCAAAGCTACACCCGTGCCGAAAGCCGCCCATGGCAGCAACGGTTTACCAATCGGAGGCGCGGTCGGTTTCATGTCTGCGACCTGTTCCAGAATGCGCGCAGTGAAATCGGCGGGGATTTGGATACTTCCGAGTGTTTCGCGAACCAAGCGTTCTTCCTGCTGCTCCTGTAAACGTTTTCGTCCGCGGCGGAGCCGACTTTTAACGGTGTTCACCGACACCCCTAAGTATTTTCCGATCTCTTTCGCTGTCATTTCGCCGAGATAGTAGAGCGTTACGGTGGTGCGTTCGCTCTCAGGAAGTTTCGCCAGAAGTCTCTTGACGCGTTCATGCTGATTTTCGGTAACCTCTGTCTGTCGCTGTTCCGATACGTGATGTGTGTAAGAAGATTCTTCGATTTCTTCCACAGGTGTGTCCTCAAATGATTGCATCACAGATTTGTTCTTGTTCTTTTCGAGCCATTTAAGGCAGAGTCGACTGGCAATAACATACATCCATCCAGAAAACTGATTTGGGTTCTTGAGTTGCGCGAGATTTCTGTAGACCTGGAGGAAAGTGTCTTGGGCAATCTCTTCGGCAATGTGAAAATCACCAACTTTTCGCCACGCAAGGGCGTGAATACCCTTTTGATGCTTTCGGACTAAAACATTAAATGCCTCATCATTCCCTGATAAAATTCTACGAATTAGTTGAACATCGTTTTCTTTTTCCATCAGAAGACTCCAAGATTATATGCCGCCGGGTTTAGACTAACACAGCGGTAAATAGACAATTCCTCTCAATATCGAGTTACTTCCCTACTGGAGAGTATACCAAACACGATATTAAAATGAAACTCTTAATATGCCCTTAAAACTGCTTTAAGTTTCCCCATGTTGTTGCCAATTTGGTTTGAGGTGCTACAGACAATCCACCTCTATTTGGAATGCCGGGCCCCGTGATCTTGAGATTATCAAATCTCGCTGTATAATTCGCAAGTCCCAACCCAACTCTACCGGTTGGAAACTCAGGAAATCCGTGTAAGGGTTCTAACATGATAGGATCCAGAACCTGCTTCCCATTTATCCAAAAGATCAAGTGCTTTCCATGAACAGTCAACTTGAAAGTTGCCCATTTCCGTAACTTCAACAAAGGATGGGGTTTCTCATCGTAGATTAAAAATACGTCGCCATGCAAGTTACCGGCAAAACATTCTGCCACTGGTCCTGCTGCGGGGTCATCCACTATGCGACATATTACACCCCATGGTACTTCCCATTTTCTTTCAATCCGCGCAGCAATTGCGATATTCCCACCAGGACCATCTCTCAAGTGGTTTAACATCAAATTCAATGTCATAATCTTGCCACGTCTCTTCCCCAATTGTGAGTAAATGAGTCACACCTCCCATATTCTGTATTGCGTGAAGTTCACCATCAATAATTTCCCAAGAACCAGCAGCCTCAAGACCAAACATGACGAGTTCTTGCCAATTGTCTAATTTTCCGCCATCAAAGGTTTCGGTGAATGTCCCTGCCAAGGCAGAGAAGGACAGGAAAAAGATCCCTAATCCGATAAGTGCTAATTTCACTAATTTCCTCCAGTTTCAATATAATTTTCGTTTTATTTTCAAACTCACGTTACTCGATCCCTTTTATAATTAAAGATACTATTTTGAAAGGGAAAGGGTGCATAACTTGAAAAAAATAACAGAAACCTGAGTTTTTATTTCATTGCGATCAAATATCGGAACGGAAGAATTTCAGAAATGCGACGGTTGTCAGTACCACCGCAAATAAACAGAGTAGCAGCACATCCACCGCCGATTGACGGAATGTCTCACCTAAGGTTGGGGTTTCTAAAGATGATGGCTGCCTGATTTTGACGATGTCTCTATCTGGGTGGAACATTCTTATGTTAGGATGATCCATAATTTTACTGAACACATCCGTATGAAGCGCATCATAGTAACGCTCACCTGCTTGAAAGTAGGCATTTCTCTTTCGTTTCCCAGTTTGTGTTAAATTTGTAGCGAGATAGGTTAGGGAGGATGTCGGTGTGATTCGTGAAAGCGTTTCACCTATCTGCTCTTGGTGCTTCTTTTCACGCTGATAGTTTCGATCTATTTCATCAGTGCGCTCTTTGAATTTCTGCTGGAATTCCGCTTCAAGAGGTTTCATCTGTTCATCCACCTTTGCTCCGATGTCCCCCTGTTCTTCAAAAGAAGGTTGCCGACGATCCTGCCAGTGTTCTTTGTGTATTTCCCTTTTTTTCTCTTCAAGTTCTGCATTGAAATTCTCACGGAGAGCCGTCTTTTCGAGATAGACACTTTGTGATGTTCGCGTTGGCGCGATGAATTTCGCCGCGATAAATCCGACGCGCGGCGTAATCAGCACGGCAAACACCCAAACCGTAAAGGCGACGATGAGTGCAGTCTTGGAATTATCTAAGTAGGTTGAAATGACCGTTCCTATCGCGAAGAAGACCGCAATATAGAGCAGCGAGACGAGGGTTAGACCGAACACACGTGGAAAAATTTCGGGTTCACCGAGGGGAAAACCCTGCCAAACAAGGACCAATAAGCCGAATAGAAAGGATACCAAAAACGGCACTACAAATACTATATATCCGCCAATTAATTTGCTCCACAGAAAGAGGTCACGCGGCAGAGAATTCGCCAAGGTGACCCGAAGGGTACCCGCTTCTCGCTCCCCGGCAACTGCATCAAAGGTAAATAGCAGCGCGAGCAAACTGAAAACAGTGCCTACAAGAAAAAGAAAGTCGAGATGTCCGAAAAGATAGGAAAGGGAATCCGAAACCAAAGCTGGAGCTCCTTGAATAATCCCATTACGGGTCATGCCAAGGTGGCTTGGCAGCGCGTCTCCTAATCCATTTGCAAACACACTCAAAGGTATCGGTTTGAGAAAGAGTTTAGAAATCTCAACCTCCGGTTCCAGCGGCATCTTGGGGTTTACTGTCTTCTCTTCAATATTTGCCAATTTAACGGCTTCTTGATAATCCACTAAGTTTTGGCGATAGTTTCGATAGTTAATAGAAAGGGTCAGCGGGATGAGTAGGAGACACATCAACAGAAGTGCAACAAACCGGACGCTCAGAATGTGCTGCATAATCTCTTTTTGAATCATAGTCATTAACATATTGAACTCCCTTTAATTTTATTCTAATAGGACTTACGCACTTTTCTGATAACGACTTACCTCCCGCACTCCGCTGGCGAGGTTTGAAACCTCGCCAGCGAGGGGCATTTTTCCATGATAACGGACGTATGACACCCTGCGGGGTTTTTGCTTGGGTATTTCTTCAGGGTTTCAAACCCCGCTTGCAAAGCGGCTGCGTAAGTCCTATTAATTTGGCTCGTCAGGAGG
>CAZGAW010000161.1:0-5436 GCA_964523645.1 uncultured bacterium
TATCTTGTAGGTGGGCTGAGTCTACCCCGGCTTCGCCTGCTTGCTGCAAGAGTGTTGGCGGCTCACTACTTAACCGAGGGTGCCTCATTCATTGAAACCTTTCGCAGCCTCACCGCAACATACCACTTCAGGCAACGGACAGCGTTTACGCTTACCATGCGTATCTATCGCGGCGGTGGGTTTCCCAAAGATGCGGTTTATCTCCGAGGCTTGGTCGGGTTATTAGATTACTTGAAAAAAGGAGGTGACCTTACGCCACTGTTTGTCGGAAAGATCGCGACCGAACATATACCACTCATTCAAGAATTACAATGGCGCAAGGTTTTAATCTCGTCCCCTTTGCGCCCGCGCTATATGGAGTCTCCAGACACAACTATAAAACTAAGCCGGCTGCGAGAGGGTATGTCTATTCTTGATTTAATCAAAAAGGAGGAAAAATGAGAATTGGATTTGTTATCAACGATTTAGAAACTGAATCAGCAAGTTTTACAACGACTCGGCTCGGCATGCAAGCCGTTAATATGGGGCACGAAGCCTGGGTGATACCGGTCGGTGATCTCGCCTACGATCCAGATGAGTATATTCGCGCACACGCTTACATGGTACCCCGAAGTAATTATAAATCACATGAAACCTATTTCGCGGACTTGAAGAGCAAAAGGGCAAGAGTAGAGCGGATTACCGTTGATGAACTTGATGTATTGCTACTGCGGAACAATCCCGCTGATGATGCGATAACTCGCCCCTGGGCACAAAACGCAGGGCTCATTTTTGGAAGAGTCGCGATGCGCCATGGTGTCATCGTTCTTAATGATCCCAACGGTTTATCCAAGGCACTTAACAAGATGTACTTCCAGCACTTTCCCGAAGAAGTCCGTCCCAAGACGCTCATCACCCGAAACTATGAAGAGATTAAGAAGTTTGCCCAAGAGCAAGGCGGGACTATTGTATTAAAACCGCTTCAGGGCTCAGGCGGTCAGAGCGTGTTTCTCGTGCGTCCAGACGACATTCCAAACCTCAATCAGATGATCGATGCTGTGAGTCGGGATGGCTACGTCATCGCCCAAGAATATCTCGCCGCAGCCGCTGAGGGGGATACGCGTCTGTTTGTCATGAACGGTGAACCCTTGCGGTATCGTAACAAATATGCGGGTTTCCGGCGTGTCCGTTCCGGGGGTGATATGCGGAGTAACGTTCATGCGGGTGGGCGGCTCCGGCAGGCGGAAATAACAGATGTAGCACTCGAACTCGTAGAAATGGTGAGGCCAAAATTGGTTCAGGATGGGATGTTCTTAGTCGGATTAGACATCGTAGGTGATAAACTCATGGAGATTAATGTCTTCAGTCCTGGGGGTTTGGGGAGTGCCCAGCGGTTTGAGAAGGTGAATTTTAACACGGCTGTCGTTGAAGCATTAGAGCGGAAAGTACAGTATATGAAGTATTACCGCCGAAATTTCGACAACGTGGAACTCGCAACGTTGTAACCCGGTTAACCGGGTTCAGTTAATTGCCAATTGAACACAGAAAGGAACCTCCCATGTCCTTGAACCCGAAGCGCCCATCTGAGTCCGAACGTGGCGGTCACTCCACAAGTCCGCAACAAGGGCACGGTTTCGGCACCGCCCCCGTATTCCTTGCCTCGATTAGTACCATCCTCGGTGCGATTCTTTTCCTACGATTTGGTTATGCTGTCGCGCATGTTGGGCTCTGGGGCAGCCTAATGGTTATCATGCTTGGACATTTAGTGACGATTCCGACGGTTTTGGCGGTTTCTGAGATTGCAATGAACCGTCGCGTCGCCGGGGGCGGTGCGTATTATATTGTCAGTCGTTCCTTTGGTGCCAGCATCGGCGGTACTATCGGCATCGCGCTATATATTTCCCAAGCAATCTCCATCGCTTTCTATATCGTCGCTTTTGCGGAAGCCTTCAATCCGGTTTATGATTGGCTGGCTACCGCTCACGGCATAAATCTTGATTCCCGTTTCGTCAGTCTCCCCGGCACCGTCCTGATTATTGCGCTCATGCTTACGAAGGGGGCGGCCCTCGGTGTACGTGTTCTGTGGGCTGTTTGTGTCATCCTTGCTGCATCAATTGCTGCTTTTCTATTGGGAGAAGGGCACCAACAAGAAGCACTTCGACCCAGCGGATTGAACCTTACCGCAATCATTGAAAATCCAGATAATTTCGGCACGGTTTTCGCGACGTGCTTTCCCGCTTTTACCGGTATGATTGCCGGTTTAGGGCTTTCTGGTGATCTCAAGGATCCTCAGAAAAGTATACCACTCGGCACGATTGGTGCAACACTCGCCGGGATGCTCATATACATACTTGTTGCTATCAAATTGGCACTAAGTGCTACGCCGCAAGTCCTTGCTGATGACTATTTCGTCATGGCGAAGATTGCCCTTTGGGGTCCCGCAATCTACATCGGATTAGGTGCAGCCGCGTTGTCTTCTGCCCTCGGTTCAATTATGGTTGCTCCGAGAACACTTCAGATGCTGGGGCGCGACAATGTCCTGCCTATCTCCCACCTCAACCGGCTCATGGAAAAAGGTGTCGGAAAAACACAAGAACCCGTGTACGCGACATGTGTATCGGGCGTAATAGCAGTAGTGTTCGTAGCAATCGGTGAACTGGACTTTATCGCCCAGATTCTGACGATGTTTTTCATGGTAACCTATGGGACTTTGTGCGCTGTGTCCCTTTTGGAGCACTTCGCGAGCAACCCATCTTATCGTCCGACGTTTCATTCGCGCTGGTATGTATCTCTCGTAGGCACGGTGATGTGCGGTTTAATGATGATCCAGATAAACACGCTATACGCGTTTATCTCAGTCGGACTCATGGCAATCACTTACCTTGGGCTCCGTCGAAGTCTACGCGGACAACGTGACTTGACAGCGATCTTTCAAGGGACAATGTTTCAATTAACACGATGGTTACAGACGACGCTACAAAAAAGCCGCGTCATCTCATCCGAAGACGGCTGGCGTCCATCGATTGTTGCCATAACCCGATTCGGAGAACGACGACTTGGACACTTCGATTTACTTCGCTGGATCTGCCATAGGCACGGATTCGGACACTTCATCCGGCTGCTCCACGGTGAATATTCGTTTTCCAGTGAGATTCAGGCACGCACCCATGTTGACGGATTAATCAAAAGAACGGAAGTTAGTAGAGCCGGCATCTTTGTGGATGCCATAACTTGCCCAACATTTAAACTCGCTCTGGCGCAGATATTGCAGATGCCGGGGATTTCTGGCTTACCGAATAACTGTGTCCTACTTGAATTCGATCGAGAGAGTCCAAACGAAATTGAGGAGATTCAACAAGGTACTTGCCTCATTGCGAATACAATGTTCAACGTCTTAATTTTACGATCGTCAGGATACCGCTTCGGCTATAGATCTTCTATTCATGTTTGGGTCACAGAAGATAACTTGAGAAACGCGCCGATGATGATGTTGCTGGCGTATATTATCGTCGGACATCCGGATTGGCGACATGCTGAAATACGGCTTTTTGCTTGTTCGGAAACCACGGATGCCGAACGTGAAGCAGATAGGCTCTCAACGCTCGTGCGGGAAGGTAGGCTGCCGATCTCAATGCAAAAGGTCACTTCCATATCATACGATAGCAAAGAGGTCCTGGAAGCGGAGGTAGCCCGCCGCTCCGATCAGGCAGATTTGGTTATTGTTGGGTTGACAGCAGAAACTCTCAATTCCGACGAGTTGACACAAAAACTACAGGCGTACGATGGAGCAAATGATGTCTTGTTTGTTCACTCAATTGACGAGATCTCAATTGATTAGTAGAGCCTCAGACCTATAGAGACTATACGGGTCTAAGAGTGTCGGATGATGTCGCCTTTGACAAGATAGTAGACCTCTTCACTGATATTCACTGCAAGGTCACCTACGCGTTCGAGATGCCGGAAAAGGAGCAAGATACTGATACCCGGCGGGATGAGGGTCGGATGTTCGCTGAGAATGGTAAGCAGTTCATGGAGCATCTTTTCATAGATATCGTCAACCTCGTTGTCACGTTCCCGAACCTCTAAAGCGAGTTCGGCGTTACGGTTGACGAAGGCATCCAGTACATCTTTTACCATAGTTTGAATCACTTGTGCTACGTAGGGCAGGTCCACGAAGGGTTTGACAGGCGGATACTCTAATAATTCAAGGCTCCGTCTCGCAATAGCAACGCTCTTATCTGCAAGTCGTTCAACGTCGTGGCTGATTTTCATCACCACTGTCAGAAAACGGAGTTCAGATGCCACGGGTTGATGGAGCGCGATCAGTTGGATGCACGCTGCTTCGATTTCATTTTCAAATTGATCCACCTGATCATCAGTCGCGATAACTGTCTCCGCTAATGCCTCGTCTCGCGTTAAAACGGATTCGATGGCTTGGCGTAGCATCTGTTCGGAAAGTCCTGCCATTTCCAAAAGTTTGTGCTGAAGTTCTCTAATTTCATTCGCTAACATTTTTTTAACTATTAGCCTTCTGGGCCTGTTTCCTCCGTTGTCGGAAACAGGATATTTGGTAAATTTATACTGGGCTGGGGCTATAAAGTTCCTTTATATTTTTTTCGTTAACCCCTAACCGCTAACAGCAAGTCGCTAAATTTTATCCCATCCTACCTGTTACATACTGTTCCGTTCTGCTATCCTGCGGGTTGGTAAAAATTTTCTCCGTTGCTCCAAATTCGATTAACTCGCCGCCGTAGAGAAATCCTGCGACATCAGAAACGCGAGCGGCTTGCCTTCTTTTATTCGTAGCAAAAATAAGTGTGCAATCGTTTGCCAACTCCCGCATAAGCGTTTCAATCTTAACAGTTTCAATAGGATCGAGCTCGCCACACGGCTCATCGAATATCAAAACCTCTGGTTCCGCAGCCAAGGCGCGTGCGACACAGAGAAGCTGCTGTTGTCCCGTGGACAATTGCGCTGGTGTTTCGTCTAAGATGCCCTCGACCTCATTCCAGAGTCCAGTTCTTCGTAGGTTTTTCTCAACAATAGCATTCAGTTCGGAGGTTCGACTTACGTTTGAAATCCGAGCGGTATAAGCGACATTTTCGTGGATAGACCCTTGGAATAAGGTGGGTCTTCGGAACACCATCCCGATCTGTTTCCGCACAGTCGTCGCATCCTGCTCGGCATACAAAGATCTCCCCTTAAAAAGGATTTCACCGGTGAATTTGAAGTTTGGTGTAAAGTCGTTTAATCGATTGAAGCACCGGACAAGGGTGCTTTTACCGCAGTTAGCGGGCCCGATGAAAGCCGTTACCTGTTTTTCTTGAACTTCAAAAGAGAGAGATCTCAGGATATCCTTATCACCATACCAGATATTTAGATTACGAACGTTTAGAATAGGTTGCCCTTTTTCAGTTTTCATCATCGGCACCGTTTTTGAAATCCGCACGTTAGAGG
>CAZGAW010000162.1:0-4823 GCA_964523645.1 uncultured bacterium
GAAACAGTTTCTATCCAAACACTATCGTTTGGGTGAACTTCGCAACAGTTGCGAATACAGAAGCAGATAACCGGCATGTAGAGGCAGACATGATAAAGCGTGATGTTCGGAAATACCAACGCAATGGTTTGGTGGGTATACGCGAGAACATAGCCGTAGAGATTCAACGTCTGCCCTAAATCTCTACCGAGGGGTAGCCACCGGTGCATATCGCGTTCGGGTAGGTATCCCTGTTCGGAAATCAGAGATGCCTGATAGTAGTAGAAGTAGGCATCTGTCTCGGTGAACTGTCCAATAGAGAGGCGTTCGATCCCTTGAATACGTATCCAGAAGGCAAGAAGTAGAACGCTGCCTAAAGCGAAAAGAAGATAGATATTACCGCGAAGTTCTGATGTCTTAAAACTTGGGTTCAAATCCATGCTCGCGAAGTTTATCTATATGTTGCTTTACTCTCTGTTCATCAGTGGTTCCGAGTAGCCTTTGTTCCATCTGACTGAGGATTTCCTCCATTTGTTCCGAGTAGCCTTGAGTTGCTCCTTCACTCCTCGCTTTTTCAAAGAATACAGACCTGATGAATTCATCAGCAGCTGGCAGCTGGCTCCGGTAATCTTCAAAATAAGCTTGTTGTTCTTCAACGGAAAGAGCATTTAGTTTATCTGCCAATTCATAATATCTCTGTTCGTCATCCTTTTTAAGTGTATTATATTTTTCTACTATACGTGCTAATGAATTTTGTGTTTCACGCCTTGAAGTTTTCAGCCTACGTATTTTAGCCTGAATTTCTGCATTTTTCCGTTCGGCTTCTTCTTTTGCTAATCTTTCATCATTGTGTTGGGAGGTTTTCAAGTCGGATCCCTGTTGATCGGATTCTCCGGATGAGGTGTTTGGATCCACGGATGGAATTGACGCAGATTTTGTGGATGCGTCCGTCTGCACTGTTTCTACACCTTTTTGATAGTTTGAATTACTATGCGTATCATTTTTAGCGGTATCAGTAGAGGTGTCTTTTTTGACAGGCTCCGTGACACGGTATATTTTCACGGGCTCCTTGCTTTTCTGCATGCTGTCACAACTGAGATAACAGATCCCACTTATGGCTGTAAGGAATAAAATTCCCAGGCTAAGAGATATGCGTTTCCACAATTTCCGTAACATATTTTTCCTTTTTATTTTACTGTGTGAATTTGAGATGAACATTCTTCTTTAGGAAAGAAAGGCGTTCATCTCAAAAAAATAAAACCTATTCACATTCGTTAGTAAGGTTTAACCGCAGCTCCCACTGTCACAACTTCCGCTAGCCATCTGATTATTGTTTAGACAATCAAGGAGTGCATCTGCAAGATCGCTGTGCCAGTCAACAGCTGCCTTAGCTACTTCTACGGCAAGGTCAAGTGCTGCTCTCGCTATATCTATGAGCTCTTGAATGCCAGTGTCCACCGCTGCTTTGAATAGTTCCAATGCTACATCCGCTACGGCTAATGCAACATCAGACGCGATTTTGGCCAGTGCTACGGCTGCTTCTAAGTCCTCACAAGCCTCGGCAACGGTGTTTGTCGTTACAAAAACTATCATGCAAAGCACGATGAGACTTATCACACTGAGCAAGTTTGTATTCAATTTAGGCAGGCGAATGGGATTCACCCGATTTAATGTATTCATCATTGAAATCTCCTATCATTATATCAAGTTTAAGGATTAATTGTCAAAAAATATGTTTTTGACATTCGGAAACAGTTTCTATCCAAACACTATCGTTTGGGTGAACTTCGCAACAGTTGCGAAGTTCCTTAATGGATTGCCAATATTGATTGAACAGGAGTCAATCTGTGTCGGCATTGGGTTGAAAAGTTATCTCTCCTTCTTAACCATTGCGGAGACGGGATCCGTAGGATTGTCTTTTGCCGCTTTCTTCCAATCCGCTATCACACGTTCCACTGTCTTCTCAACGGTAGCATGAGAGATGCCGAGGGCTTCTGTAATCTCCGAGAACGGTTGTCTATCAAAGTAGCGTTCCATAACATTTCTGTCCCTCTTTTCTGGGAGGCAGTCTATCAACGCTTCGAGGTTGCATGCGATGGGGGTCAACCACTTGCGGGTGCGTTCCCATCTTTTCTGAACAGCTTCAGAGGTCGAGGTTATCACTTCCGCTATCTCTTTGGGTTTTAGTTCATCGAGTAGTAGGTCTACGATTTCTCTGTCCTGATCTTGGAGGAGACAGAGGATTTGCACCACCAGATCCCGATTTGCCTCGGTGTACTCGGCATCGGTTTCTACGAGCATTGTCCCTTCACTGATAGATGGTCCGTCGATCGGTGTGAATGGTAAGCGGCGCGCTTGGCTACGTGATTTTCTTATCTTATCAATCATCGAATTTTTTGCTACCTCTATCAACCACTCCAACAACTTCTCCGGTTCTCCAATCTGCTTCCTATTGTTGAAGGCTTTTAAGAAGGTTTCGTTAGTGATTGCCTCGGGATCTACGACGGTATCCGGATGATTCCCTCGCCTTCTATAAATTGTGTCAAGGACGGTTTTGTAATGCGCGTTGACGAGTAAGCGAAGTAGTTCACGCGCCTCTTCCTCATCGTCTGTTTCTGCAAATCGCCGATTTAAACTAACGTTGCTCACCTTTCCAACTACGGACCCCATTTCTTCGGAGATAAAGTTGTGGCTTTATATATAATCACGAAAATTTGTAATCACGAAAATTTGGGGTGAATTCCGACACAATGTATATTTTTTTTTTAAATGTGTGTATCTATGCAAAATTTGCTGTTTTAGGGCTTATGCAAACAGGCGATGAATCGCCTTACTACAAACGGATTACCTTGGAAGGACGTGTTTTTCTCAAAAGTAGTCCGGTTCGTAGTCGCGCAATTCATTGCGTGTCGCGTAAGTCCTGTTTTTGTAAGTTGAGTTTGATAATAGGCGCGGTTAGGGATGTACATTGCAACTGTAAAGCCCAGACAAATACTGTTCGGTTTCGCGAATTGACGTGCTTGATAACGGGCGGGGAGACCCCGCCCCTACGAGATGTATAATGGTATGTGTAGGGTGTTTTTGCTTGGGTGTTTCCCGTAGGTTTCCCAAACCGAACTTTTGGCTTGCAAGGGACATCAAAAGTTGTTATGATGCACATAAGCGAGAATAAATGAATTTACAGACCGAGGACACTGATGAATTCTAAAGTAAAATATGTGATTGGCTTTTTAATCTTTTTGGGACTCTGCTTTGTTTTTCAGTGGCGGGCAGGACAGATTAGCGGCACTGAAACGCTTTTGTGGTACAGTATCATCCCGCCGTTGCTTGCTGTCACATTAGCGATTGTGACGGCTCGATTGTTTCCGAGCCTCTGTATCGCGGTCGGTATCGGGCTTCTGCTTTCGTGGTATCAACAAGGTGCTACACCGAATAATTTCTTGACGGAAGTCGTTTGGTTTGTCCGTGCTGTGAGTGTCGGCAATGATGGGATAGACCTCTTCAATTTCTGGGTGGTGCTGTTCGTATGTCTGATCATGGCGACGATTTCTGTCGTGGTCGCGTCTGGCGGTATCAGCGGTGTAGTGGTCTGGCTGTCCCGATTTGCGAAGGGTCCGCGTTCGGCGCAATTTATCACGGGGTTGATGGGGATTGTTATCTTTATTGGGGACTATTCCAATGCGATGCTCGTCGGACCGACGATGCGCCCGTTGACGGATCACCATCGCGTCAGTCGTGAGAAGTTGGCGTTCCTTGTGGATTCGACCAGTGCGCCGATTGCTGGACTCGCGTTTGTGAGTACGTGGATCGGTTATGAGGTTGGACTCTTTGAGGATATATCGGGGACGCTTGGACTCGGACGTGACGGGTATTCCATGTTTTTTGATGCGCTCGGTTTTCGGTTTTATTGCGTGCTTGCGATTATTTTCGTTATTGTCAACGCCGTGAGTGGTAAGGATTACGGACCGATGCATGACGCAGAGACGCGTGCGCGGGAGACAGGAGACGTTGCTGCCGCAGATGCCGAAGCCCTCGGACACGCCGAATCCTTTAGTCGTTTACCTAACGCTGTTGTTCAACCTTTGTCGGCGGTCTTGCCGCTTTTAGCACTTTTTGGATTGCTGTTGGGTGGGTTTTGGGTAGACGGCAACGGTACAGGGTCCATTCTTTCGCTGACGGCTTGGCGGAACGCGCTTTCGGAGGCGAACAATGTTATGGTGCTGGCGAGTGCTGCGGCGAGTGCGTTTGTTATCTCGGTTATTTGTGCACGCTGGCTCTCGAAACTGCGGTTCTCAGAGATTATGCCGGTGGTCTGGCGCGGTGTAAAGGGGAGCTTCACGCCGTTGAGTATCCTGTTGTTGGCATGGGGGTTAAAAGCGAGTTGCGATAGACTGATGACGGGTGATTTTCTCGCGACGATGCTCAGTGATGTTGTCTCACCGCTCTGGTTTCCGATTTTCGTCTTTATCTGTGGTGCCGTGACCTCTTTTGCGACGGGAACGAGTTGGGGTACGATGGCGATTCTGATTCCGACGGCGATTCCGGTGGCGTTTTCGCTTGACGGTGATAGTTATGGACTCACGACGATCATCTGTCTCGGTGCAGTGCTTGATGGTGCGATCTTCGGGGACCACTGTTCGCCGCTTTCGGATACGACGATTCTGAGTTCTATCGCCAGCAGTTGTGACGCGCTGCATCATGTGAGAACGCAACTGCCTTACAGTCTTACTGTTGCAAGTATTGCACTGTTCTGTGGTTATCTTCCGGCTGCGCTCGGTCTATCCTCAGCCATCGAGGAGGAGCTTCGGCAGTCCTACCTCGACTACGCGATGAGCGTCATCGTG
>CAZGAW010000163.1:0-4639 GCA_964523645.1 uncultured bacterium
ACCCGGAAAGGAATCGGCGATCTTTTTGTAAAAACGTTGCTGCAGAACCTGATGCGGAGACAGGCAATTTGCACGATGGTGCGTATTAACCCGTTGGATGGCAGTGACACGGATTTTGAAGAATTCCCAACTACCGAAGCCTTAAGCGATTTCGATGTAGCTGATAGAAAATTTATTGCGGTTGCTATCGCCTATGAGCGTGACCATGAGAAAAAAGCAACTATCTTGCAGGCATTAGATACAAAATGGGAACCGTTCCGAAAGGCATTTGAACAAGAAGGCGTGCAGATTGACTTTTTATGCCCATCTGAAAATGAAGCGTAGCGCGCAATGAATTGTGGTTGGTAATGGGCGGGGAGACCCCGCCCCTACGAACCCATGCTCATACAATCAAGGGTATGTTCATTGTAAGGGCGAGGTTCCCTCGTCCGATACCAATAGGTTCCTTGGAGGCCAGCGATGGACCCCCAGAAAATAAAAAATGCACAACAAGTTTTAGATTCGGATTACGCTGAATTTAGCGAGATAGACCCGTTTAACCCGCAAAACCACGTTGAAGGGCAGATCAGTTTCAGTAAAGATAGACGCTACGGCGCGCTGCAGACAAAAAAAATCAATGGCGAACCTGCCGATCAACCACTCATCTTCGGCACACCGAAAATTGCTTACCCTTTCGGATTAGGACACAATTACCGGTTTCCGAGTGCAGAGCGGATTTACCGTTTCCGCAAATACGACGGCACCAACATTTTTATGTACCGCTATACATATAACGGACTAAAATACATCACATTTAAGGTGCGCTTGTTTCCGTTTTTGCGAGGTCGCTATATAACAATGTGGCAGCATATCCGCCGAAAATACCCACAGATTACAGAACTGTTCAAATTGAATCCCGATGTTACAGGTTTCAGTTTTGAACTCTATGGGTCGGATAACCCGCATACAATCCAATACGAAGATGTCAAGTTGGATATTGTGTTATTGTTCGGACTGCGCGGGAGGCAGGGACAAATTGTGCTGAATACCGAACTTGAGGCAGGCGACATCCCAAAAGCAGAACACCTCGGCACCGTTGAAAAAGACTATGTATGGCACTACGAGCAGGAACAACAAGACCTTGATAGGCGATTGGAGTTCATCGGCTTGAATGAGAACCAAGCCCCCATATTTAAAGGTGAGGAAGGCAGCATCTGGTATGTGAAAATAAAGGACACGCATGAAATCCGTCCGTATAAGTGCAAACCGCACCGAATCGAACAAGTGCATTGGACACAAGGACTGACGCAGTTGAGTGCCACCGTAATTTGGGCTACTATTTTAAAGGCTTTTGAAAACTGGGAGAACCCCGAACTTGACGAGATTATTGCGATATTGAACGAAGATTACCCGATCCATCAAATCACAATCTCAATGGAACAGATCAAGCGGATGCATAACACCGCTAAAAAGTCTGCGGATATCGAAAAGAAAATTTGGGAACTTATGGTAATGCATGGGTTCGATGGGAACACCGACACGGCAATGGTGTTTCATAAAATTGCAAACCAATTTGATCAAGACAAGAGGCTTATCTACAAATCGATTAAAAACGTGCAAAACATGATGAAGATCGAGGAGCAATAAGAGCGCAAATGTCAACAGTTACCATAGACAACCCAGTTATCAACAGTCCGTTTGAAGAACCGCAACGGCACTTCAAATTCAACGCCCGCGGTATCACCGAAGAGATTACTGACGGTAGACGTAGAAGCGAATACTTCATGCCGTTTCCGAAACCGAAAAAGCAGTCTGGAGAAGCACAACTACAATTTGAGCTTCCCGATAGCGATCTCCGAGAAGCGAACACGTTTATCAACAGTGTTCGTACCCAAGTAGCAGCGTGGCGAAATAGCGGCTATCCCGGTGTAACCCCAACGACAAGGCGGCTCCTTGAACATTGGAACAATCCAGAAAACGAACCGCGCCTCTATTTCTGTCAACGGGAAGCTGTGGAGACCGCTATCTATCTCAACGAATATGAGAACAAACAACGAAACGATTCATTTCATAGCCAACTTGTGAAAGCAAACGCGGAAGCAAATCCCGATCTCTTCCGTGTCGCTTTCAAGATGGCAACGGGGAGCGGGAAGACAGTTGTTATGGCGATGCTTATCGCGTATCATACGCTGAATAAGATAGCGAGTCCGAAGAGTACCCGTTTTACCGACGCGTTTCTGATTGTGACCCCGGGTGTAACCATTCGGGATCGGCTTCAGGTGCTTTATCCAGAGAAATCGGAGAACGATTATAAAAAGATGAATCTGGTGCCGCGAGCAGATTATGATGCACTCGGTCAAGCAAAGATCGTCATCACCAATTATCACGCCTTCCAACGCCGCACAAAAGAGGAATTGAGCAAAGTCGGTAAACAAGTACTCGGCGCAGGGGCCGAAAATTTCAGGGAAACGCCGGAAGAGATGGTAACCCGCGTTTGTCGAGGATTGGGTCGAAAAAAAAATATCATCGTCCTGAACGATGAAGCGCATCACTGTTACCGTCCAAAAAAGAATAAGAAATCAGCGTCAGAGGAAGACGAAGCGCGTTTGTGGATAAATGGGATCGAAGCCGTTAAAGCAAAAATCGGCGTAAAACAGGTTTACGATTTATCTGCGACACCGTTCTTTCTAAGGGGGCAAGGATACTCAACCACCACACCGAGCGGAAAGAAACTCAACGAAGGCGTGTTGTTTCCTTGGGTCGTTTCGGATTTCGCGTTAATTGATTCGATTGAATGTGGTATTGCGAAGGTGCCTCGCGTGCCTGTGGCGGACGATACCATGAAAGGTGACCCTATCTATCGTCGTCTCTGGGATATAGTGGGGCCTAAACTTCGCGGGATTGCTACGGATGGTGAACCCCAGCTACCCCAAGAATTGGAAGCCGCGCTTCAAACACTTTATAGCAACTACGAAAAATCATACTACCTATGGCAGAAGAATCCACACGGATTGACACCCCCTGTGATGATTGTGGTTTGCAACAATACAAAAGTCTCTAAACTCGTTTACGACTGGATTGCAGGTTGGGAGAAAAAGGACACCGATGGAGAGAATGTTGTTGTCAAAGGTAATCTCCCAATATTCAATAATGAAAACAATGGCGTATGGAGTGAACACTTAAACACACTTCTGATTGACAGCAATCAGTTGGAATCCGGCGAAGCACTGAAAGGTGCATTCAAAACGGCTGCTCGCACCCAGATTGAGCAATTCAAACGCGAGATGAATACGGACAAAGTTACGGACGCGGATTTGTTGCGGGAAGCGATGAACACGGTTGGCAAGAAAGGCAAACTCGGTGAGCAGATAAAATGTGTTGTTTCGGTTTCGATGCTAAGCGAGGGGTGGGATGCAAAGCGGGTGACGCATATTCTCGGTGTGCGTGCATTTAGTACGCAGTTGCTTTGCGAACAGGTTGTCGGCAGAGGGCTGCGCCGTTCCAGTCACGATGTGGAAAAGACAACTGTTGATGTTAATGGAGAAGATATTGAATTAGAAACATTTCCACCGGAATACGCCGAAGTCTTTGGTGTTCCGTTCTCATTTATCCCCGCAACAGGCAGTGGAAGAACAATTTCACCGCTCCCTGTCACGGAAGTAAAAGCCTTGCCTGAACGGAAGGCAGCGTGTGAAATTACATTCCCAATCGTTGCTGGATATCGTCGGCAGTTATCTCCCAATAAACTTGATGCAATTTTTACTGAAGATTCCCGTTATGTACTTTCCACTGCAGAGATCCCGTCTCATATAGAAATTGAGGCGATAACGGGAGGCACTGAAAAAGTAGATATGCCATATAAGAGGAAGTTTCGTGAGCAACAAACAGCGTACTATCTTGCCAGAACAGTAATGAACACTCACCTTCTGGATAATGATGACGATGCAAAATGGTGGCTGTTTCCTCAAGTGCTTCGTATTACGCGTCAATGGCTGAAAGATTGTGTCACCTATAAAGACAATATGTATCCACAGTGTTTCCACATTGGAGAGATTGGAAGAAAGGCAGCGTTGCGGATTTATCAAGGGATACTCAGAGCAGAGCAACGCAATGAAAACAGTAATCCTACAGAAGATAATGCACCGAAGGTATTTCTCCCATTTTTCCGAGATAAAGAACGTACTGGGTCAACCGAAGATGTGGAGTTTGAAACGACGCAGCCGACATGGGAAACGCGCCCGGATAAGTGTCATATTTCGCATGTCGTCGCGGACACGGAATCGTGGGAACAGAAAACTGCACAGGCACTTGAGCAGATGGATGAAGTCATTGCCTACGTCAAGAACCACAACTTGGATTTCCGAATCCCGTATGTCAATCACAACGGAACAAATCGTCAGTATGTTCCCGATTTCATTGCCCGCATCCAAAAACCGAGAGGCGGTTCTGGAGATCATATCCTGAATTTGATTCTTGAGACTTCCGGCATGGGTCGCGAAGATAAAGTTCAGAAGGTAAATACTGTCAAGAATATGTGGGTGCCAGCAGTTAACAACGCTGGCGAGTTTGGCGAATGGACATTCCTTGAAATTAGAGATCCGTGGGACATGCAGAACACTATCCGCGAGTTCATGAGTAAATATGCGTCGTAATTATCAAC
>CAZGAW010000164.1:0-4596 GCA_964523645.1 uncultured bacterium
GAGAAGAAACACCGTTTTTGCTTGGGCGTTTCTTCAGCAAAAACACTCGCTCCTACAAGAAGAGACTATTGAAACTATCGGATTGCGGAATTGTGACTTTTTTTGAAACTTTTTAGGCTCAAGAGTGTCTAATAGGGTAAGAAAGAGAAACTTATGAAATTAAGCGAGGAGATTAGAATGAAACGCGCACACTTCTATTTACTTACTTTTCTCGTGGTAGTCCTATTTGTCGGAATCAGTATGGTCAGCATGGCTGAAGAGGCAGTTGTCTTGAAAATAGAGATTTCTGATGTCGTCAGCAACGCCGATGCCCGGCAGATTCGTCGGTTGTTAGAACCGTGGGCGGACGCAGAGGATATTACGTTTAGCACACCTATTGATAAACACGGCAGAACTCGGCTTTTCACAACTGTTGTGGAAGTTAAACCGAGACAAGGCGTTTCTAAGTACAGCGAAACCCATACCTTTGATGTGTACGACATCATGCGCCAGCTCAACGATTCACGTTTCCGCGGTCGTCATGGACTCGGTAGTGCCCGCGTCCTGAAAACCGATGCGACCATTCGCGGCGACCTTTTCGCGCATCCCGGCTTTGGGCGAAGCTATATCCGAAACGTCCCATCGTGGCGACGCTGGCGCCCCGATACCTCTCATATACAGCATGCGATGACCACTGGAAACCAAGGGCAGAATTTCGTCTTTGACGCGAGCCCTGAATTTGATCAGATGCGGACGGATGTCGGAAATAACGGGAAACCCGTTGAGGTGCAGGGGGTCGTCACCGGATTTGACGGTGCCTATCCAATTATATCAGTGAAGAAATATGCGGTAGGCTACCACTTGAGGAACAAAACATCTGAATCTGAAAAGGGAACGGAAACAGAGGGAAAACCGACTTACGATTATCTTGAAAATCGAGAGTGATTCTCCTTTATGACTGATAGCCGCCGGTATTGAATAACACAACGCGCTCGGAAGATTCAATTATCCCGTCCGAGACGAGCTGCTTGAGTGCAGCGACGGTCGCTGCACCTTCGGGACAGGTCAAGAGTCCCTCGGTTGTCGGAAGTAGTTGCATTGCCTCACGGATAGCATCATCCGTAACTGCAATCGCTGCCCCGTTACTTTTACGGATCGCCTCCAAGATAAGAAAATCGCCGATCGCCTGCGGGACCCGTAAACCGCTCGCGACTGTGTGTGCATCAGTCCACGGCGTTGCTTCAGTTGCGCCTTCCTTCCACGCTTTAACGATTGGTGCGCAACCGGTCGATTGTACGGAAATAAAACGGGGTCTCTTCTGCCCGATCCACCCAATCGCTTCTAATTCTGCGAAACCTTTCCACATCCCCACAATACCTGTCCCGCCGCCTGTGGGATAGATGATGACATCCGGTAGTTCCCACTCGAATTGCTCAGCGAGTTCAAATCCCATCGTCTTCTTGCCTTCAACACGGTACGGTTCTTTAAGGGTTGACACATCAAACCACCCCTCACGCGTCTTCCGCTCTGCTACGATTCTTCCTGCGTCGTTGATTAAACCGTCGATCAGTGTGACATTCGCTCCTGAGAGTTGACAGGTCTCTTTGTTAAAAGCAGGCGTGTCTTTTGGCATGAAGATATGTGCGGTTATACCAGCGGCGGCGGCATAAGCAGCGAGTGCCGTAGCGGCGTTGCCAGCAGATGGGATCGCCAATTGGGTTAATCCGAGGGACTTCGCCTTCGATACTGCCATTGCCAAGCCGCGTGCTTTGAAACTACCGGTAGGCAGCCGCGATTCGTCCTTCACCCACAACTCTGACAGCCCAAACCTTTTACCCAATCTTTTTGTGTGGATGAGCGGTGTCATCGTCTCGCCAAGTGTCACGATATCCGTCGGATTAGATATAGGCAGGAGTTCCCAATAACGCCAGAGTGATGCGGGTCTTGACAGAAGAGCGTCGGGAGTCCATTTCCCTGATAGTTGTTCAAGCGCGTAACGGGCAAGTAGCGGCTTTCCACAGGAACTACAGACGTTCTGAGGTGTCGTGTGCGGATAAGTTTCACCACATTTGCTACATTCAAGTCTTTCTAATTTTCCTTGCGGTTCGGTAGAGTGGATTGGGGTTTTCATGTCCATTTTCGTAGAATAAAATTTCATCTAATATGCATCAAAATTCTGAATATGGGTTAGGCTTCGGCAAGCAGCTTAAGAAGGATGGCTTTCATGCTATGGAGGCGGTTTTCGGACTGGTCAAAGATAATTGAACGTTCATCGTTGACGAGTTCGCCTGCGATTTCGTAGCCGTGATGCGCTGGGAGGCAGTGCATAATTTTGCACTCGTGCCCTTTCAACAGTTCGGAATTCAATTGGTACGGCATCATCTTCTTTAATCGACGCTCGCGTTCTTCGGCAAAAGAGGGATCGGTGAAGAACTCCATATCCACCCACGTGTCCGTATAGACGACATCGCTTTCAGCGATAATCTGACCAAGCGCATCTCCACTATCTATGGTATCCGTATCAAGGGTCTTATAACATCCTTTCTGAGCGGCTGCGTCCCATAACTTCTCATCAACGGCAGCGGGGTTTATTTCGGGTGCAACGACAGTGACTTCGATTCCGACCTTCATACCGGCGGCGATCAGCGAGTTACAGACGTTGTTATGTACACCGATGAAGCATAACTTTATACCTTCCAACCTACCGAAATGTTCCTGTATTGTCATCAGATCACCGAGTGCCTGCGTCGGATGGTATCTATCGCAGCAGCCGTTGATAATCGGTACGGTTGCGGCGGCAGCAGCCGTAACGAGTTCGTCGTGTTTTAAGAACCGAGCCAAGATAATATCGACATACGCCGATAAGACGCGCATTTCATCACCGAGGTCGGCTAATGCGAAGTTTGTCGTGCGCCAATCGAGGTAGTGCGCGTGCCCACCGAGTTGCGTAATACCGATCTCGCCAGCGCAGCGCGTCCGCGTGGAGGTCTTCTGGAAGAGCAGGCAGAGGCTTTTTCCACCGACAGCGTGCCTATACTTTTCGGGGTATCTTTTCATGTTTAGGCTGTCTTCAACCGTTTCAAGGATGTCTGTTTCTGACCAAGGGCTCAGTGTAATTAGGTGCATAGTTACCTCCACAGCGGGCTTTGGAAACCGGTACGCGGTCTCTTTTTTTTGCCGATGTTAAATAGGAAACCATAATTATACCGAACTTTTTAAGATATGTCAAATATTTTCTATTCGTTAGGCAGGGTCATTCAATTTTAAGAACTTATTGGGTTGGATGTCTTTTTTCGCATCCGGTGCGAAAATCTAGCGAAATGCTGCGAAATCTAGCGAAATGCTGCGAAAATTTCAGCGGTTTAATTTGGATTTCCTGAGATTTATAACATAATATCTATTAAGTATTAACATCTGTAAAAATAATAACACAAAAAACCCACAATTGAATGACCCTGATTCGTTAGGGAAAAGCATTCACTTGTCAGAGGGATGTTGTCAGAATCAGGATTTACAGGATTAGAGGATTGGCAGGATAATTAACCGGTTGTGATTGACACCGTCTTTATACAATGGCAGGCAATATGTGATAGGGTTTATGCCCAGACTATAACCTCCTAATCAATTATGTCAATCGGAGGTAGGTTTCCACCAAGGGGCAATTCGAGGGAGTGAACCCGCTGAAATCTTCTCACCCCGGCAATACTCACGCAATTTTCTCCCGAAAACTTCAATGTTACTCTTTGCCTTTGAAGAATTGCCCCACCGATACCAAAATCGGTAATGGAGCGCATCAAGTCTGGGATCAATGTCCAGTGATTCCTCATGGAATCCTTCGTCTTTTTCAATTTCACCATGCCACCATCGAGCAGTAGGTGAGAGTGCAGGTTTTATTTGCTCGAAAACAGCAGAGATTCGGAACAGATCATGCGTTTGTAAGGCTTCTCGGTAGACTTCTCGGCAACTACGTTCCTGCTGTGCAGCTTCGTACGCCCACCAAGCGTGCCCACGAACCCACTGGCTTGGATCATCTGATTTCAGTTGTTCAAGTTTCTCAATTGCTTTGTCGTTTCCAAACCACGGCAAAATAGAAACTCCGAGATTTCGTTCTTTTGCGTAAGGACTTGCCAAGTACTCCTCTGTTACCAAACTCCATAATTCTTCCTCACCTTTTCCTACTAAAGCAGCAAGAGTCATGAACATAATTTCCTCATCGTTTAGACACTCCTCCAGCAGTTTGCGTCTGAGATCGTGATGTTCGGATAATCTACACTCCTCAACCCGCCAGAGTTGATCAAGAAATGTTTCCACGCCGTAGTAAGTTAAACAAACTATTTTAAAGCCTTTAGTGTTCGACTGACGATAATGTAGCATTGCGACAGTGGGTTGGAAACGCAATAACAAACAAAAAATGGCATCTGTGAGATCACTCAAAACTTGGCAATACCATGGAGATTTGGAAAGCAGATCTAAATATTCGTCTGCTAATTGTAAGAAATCGGTAGTATTCTGTTCTGCCCAAGCTCGAAGTACTTCTCGGTTAACCTCAAACCGTCCCTCTTCAATAGAATTAGAATCTCCCTCAGCACCTCGAAGAATCGAAAACATCCGTGCCAT
>CAZGAW010000165.1:0-3965 GCA_964523645.1 uncultured bacterium
AACCGAACCACAGGGAAAGTTCAATATCTGTTAACCAAAATATGTAAGTCCAACAGCGGTTGGACTGGCTATACGGAGAACAACTTTCATACGAAACGTCACCTAACCGAACCGCAAGGAAAATTAAAAATATGTCAGAACAGATTCAACAATTACTCAATTTGGAGACAGCCCCTGTTGCCGTAACTTTTCACGATGCGAAACCGGAGGGCGTTTCCCGGATAGAAAAGGCTGAAGCCTCCGGTTGTACCTATTGGCGACGCGCCGCTGAAGGCAAAACCTTCTATACCGAAGCCTCCGACCACTACAACTGTCCGATCGGGTGTTACACACACAACGTCGAACTTCCACCACCACAAATGGAAGAACTCGAAAGCACACTCGGACTGATGACTGAACTCGGTTATATCGCTATGGAAGAGGTTCCCGGCATTCCGAGGCGGGAGTCCGCTTTCAACAACGCAGTCTACGCGCCGCTATCAGATGCAACGGGTACACCTGATGTCGTTATCATCTCCGGTACGCCGAGACAGATGATGCTCTTGATGGAAGCCGCGACCGCTGCTGGCATCGGTAGTGAGAACGGTGTTATGGGGCGACCGACATGTGCCGCTATTCCCGCTGTCATACAAAACGGTAGAAGTGTGAGCAGCCTGGGGTGTATCGGTAACCGTGTGTATACGGCACTCTCCGATGACGATTTCTATTTCGCTTTCCCAGGTGAACACATTGAGGCACTTGTCGAAAAATTAGAGACGATTGTGAACGCGAACAGCGCGTTAGCGGAATATCATCAGCAACGTCAAGCGGATTTTTAAACTTACCTTGCGGAGAAATGACGTGGACTGGGCATTAATAGTTTCTACCAAAGAGTCGCCTTCCACTTCGTTTCAGGCTTAGGTTTTGTTGCTAATTTAATGCGGAGAACTGAATGTCATGCAAAAGGTTGCTGTGATTACGGGTGCAGCGAGCGGCATCGGGAGAGGGTTGGCAGAACGGTTCGCAGCGGAGAGTATGAAGGTCGTCCTTGCGGATGTCGAAGAAACGGCGTTAGCCGAACTTGAGGCGGACTTAAAATCTAAGGGAGCGGACGTTCTTACTGTCAAAACGGATGTCTCAAACGCCGCCGAGGTCGAAAACCTCGCAGCGCAGACGCTGGAAACCTTCGGTGCGGTGCATATCCTTTGCAACAACGCCGGTGTCGTCTGTAGCCGTCCGATCTGGGAACATACTGTTGCCGATTGGGAATGGGTGTTAGGCGTTAACCTGTGGGGTGTTATCCACGGCATCCGAACGTTTGTGCCGCGTATGCTTGCACAAGGGGATGCGTGTCATATTGTGAACACCGCTTCTATCTTGGGCTTGATCGGCGGTGGCGGGACAGGCATCTATAAGGTGAGCAAGCACGGTGTCGTCGTCCTTTCCGAGGCACTCGCCGATGAATTGGCACAAAAAGGGGCAAATATTCAGGTGCATGTGCTGTGTCCGGGGTGGGTCCGTACAGGGATTCTGGATTCTGATCGGAACCGCCCAGATACCTTGCAAAACCGTGAAACGCAAACGCCAGCGCGTCTACAAACCATCGGTGGTTCTGGCAACGCCCGCGCTGAGATGGAGGCAGGGATGTCGCCTGCAGAGGTGGCGGAACATGTCTATAACGCGATCCAGACGGGGACCTTCTATATTCACACGCACCCTGAACACAAAGCGGCAATCCGTGAACGTATGGAGCGTATCCTTGAATAACTGTTTTAAGATGTAGAAAATTGGTAATTTTTGCGTTTTTGTGATATACTATTGAAACCAGTTCTGGGTGGTACCACTACGAATCGGACCCACTCTGTATTTGAAATCATGTGAATTCTTGTAGGAGATCTTTATGACAGATCAAAACATTCCTGATGTAGCTGCAGCTAAAGAAGATTTTGTTCGCTTCCAAGCAAAAATGGCAGAAGTTGATAAGGTTGAATCACGTTTGGATAACCGAATTAAGGAAGTAAAGGAAGATCTAAAGGGCGACATTCGGGGAGTCAAAGAGGATCTCCATAACAGAATAACCCGATTGGAAACGCGTTTGCAGTGGTCTGTAACTATCGCTATAGGTGTTACAGGCATCGTTGTTGCCATAATTGTTAAATTTGTCTAATTGGCAACGGGAGATTAACAATGTCCGTGAAAGCACCAGGATTGGAAAAATATATCCCGACCCGTTTAGAATGGCTCGCGCTTCAGTTAAACGATCTTTTTCAGCGCGATGATGTAGCCCAAGATAAGTTCAGCATTTATTATGCTCCTGGGATAGATGGGGAGAGTATCCGCGTGCGAGTCAGTTATTTTGATGATGTAGATAAAGAAATTATGAATGAATGGATTAATAGATCGAAAGCCTCTGTTTTAACAATGGCTAAACTCTACGGCTGGAGTTCATGGATCAAGGTTGAAGTAGATGTTGAGGCAATAAAATAAGCTGCAGAGGTTTACGATATGAGCGAACTGTTGGACGGGAAGTCAGCTCCTGTTATAAGACACTCAGTTCGGAAATGTTATCAACTTCTTCATTTTCAAAACTCCTGCCTTTAGGCTGGAGATGTAGAAAATGCAAATTCAGTTGACTTTTTGGTTCTTCTGTGATACAATATATTTATCACATTGGCAGGTATGTTTAGCATTGCCGCTTGGCAATGTACCTGCCTCCCACTAAACAGGGGATAAAAGTGTGATATGTGATAATCCATGAGAACGTATAAGATAAAACTCCCGTTTAGGGAACAGTTGGAAGAGTTAAATTCTGAGTCGGCATCTGTGTGGATTGAGTGTCTGCGATTAAAAGACACTTGGGACTATGCTCATGGTTATCGAACTGGCGGTTCCCTTGACAATGTGGATTTACATATCACCGCGATGGAGTTGGCGCGATTAATATAAGACAAAAGTATCTGGGTTGCCTCGGCAACCCCGTAGCGGCGACTATGGCATCGCCCATCGGCATCAAATTAGAAGGTCGATGTTGCTCCACATAAGTGGAGAATGTTCCCACGAGGAACAAAAGGAATCTCCAGACTTTAGGCTGGAGAGGGTTCAAGGAACCGAATGATTTTGTTATTGCTACGCGACTTATCAACGGAATTGTTATAAATTCTGTCGGGATAATCAATTCGATTTGTGAGAAAGGCATACAGGTTCATTTTATTCGGAAAAATGAGGTAGTCATAGCACCACACTTGTAATACCGGATTGGGGGCATTTAAAGACGACATTACGATTTTGAAGAGAGCAATTGAATATCTGAAATGCTTTGAAGACGATTAAGTCAAATCCAGCACACTCCGTGCGACCTCGCCGTTTGCTAATGCTTCAAATGCATCATTGATTCCCTCCAACGGGATGGATTCACCGCCAGCAAGGTCCTTGACTAAAAATAAAGGTCATTCTGAAGAAAAGGGATTAAGGCAAACGTTACGGCTTGTGTATAGTTTTGTAATCTGTCTACTGCACCTTTCGTAAAAAAACCGCTGGCACTCTGTTTCTCTCTCGTGTTGAAATCGCCGGTCAGTTCATCGATGATGTGTCCTAATTCGATGCCTGCCGAAAGTTTTTCGACAATCCAGTTTGGTAATTCGTACAATCCAGATGTGCCAACACTCTCCCGGTGCTGTTGATCCAATACGTGGATGACAGTAAATTGGAACCATCTGTTATGTAGTTGAAGGACCCCACCCTCAATACCGACGAAAAAGTTGGCGTTTAGATGCTGTTCATCGTTGATCCGCTTCGCATGCTCAGCACGGTTTTTTGCACCGACGAAAGTATCCTCATTAAAGGGTTGCGCAGAAACGCCAGAGTCAACGGATAACCCGTGAATCTCCAACGGATTGAAAAACCTTGAGAAACTTTGTCGGGCACTCTCAATTTTTACGCGGTTTTCCGAACCGACTAAAACTTTGGTAGATTTCATAGGTCTTATT
>CAZGAW010000166.1:0-3783 GCA_964523645.1 uncultured bacterium
TCACCCGAGAACGGGTTCGACAACTTGAGATAGAGGCAATCAAGCGGCTCCGCGTGTTATACGATGAAATGGGAGAATTTCAGTCAGATCAGTCTTGGGCAGGTAAAACTGCTGCATAAACCCACTCACGGAAGGCAACTATGAAGAATTTCTTGAAGAAGTTCACAGGCAGCGAAGATCCTTTGCTGACAGTCACAGAAGCTGCAGAAGAGAAAATTCACGCAGTGATTGAAGCCGAAGAGGTTGAAGTCGAAGGACTGCGTATTAGTATCCAAGGCAAGACGGCTACTGCGTTCCAATACAGTCTCGGTTTAGCGACCGAAACGCAAGCGGATGACATTGTTGTTGAATGTGGGCAATTTAATGTTCTTGTTGATGCCGAAAGTGCACCGGATCTCAAGGGCGCAGTTATTGATTATGTCGATGACTTGAATGCGAGTGGTTTTAATATTGAGAACCCGAATACACCGGCATGGGATAACCCGAAGGCGCAGAAGATTCAGGAACTTATTGATGAACGGATTAACCCAGCAGTCGCCGCACACGGTGGACAGATAGAACTTCTGAACGTTGATGACGATTCTATCTACATTCACATGGGGGGCGGATGCCAAGGGTGTGGCATGGCGAATGTCACTCTCAAACACGGTATTGAAGCGATGATTCAGGAGGTTTTCCCTGAAATCAAGCATGTGATTGATACGACGGATCACGCTTCAGGAACGAACCCGTATTATGCGCCGAGCAAAGGATAACGATACTACAGAAAAACGGGCGGGTGATAGCACCCGCCCGTTTTTATTTTAACCCGACAAGATACTTGCGCCAAAGTTGTTCGCATGCGTAATGAAGCTGGTGCCTCCGTTTGGAAGCGTTTTTAGAAACGCATCGGTCTCCTGTTTAAGGCTATCAACATCTTCAGTTATTACGCAGATCGCGGGTCCCCAACTGCTAACACCTGCCCCGAATGCCCGACTGTCTTGCAGAAAATCAAGGGTTGATTGAAGTTCCGAGCCTTGTGCGTCAATTTCTACTCGCTTCCATCCGAACGCCTGAATGTTGTTCAATGCTTTGCCAAAGTTGTGTATATCCCCTTCGACTAAGGCAGGGAGTATCTGTAGCAGCAAGATATGTGAAAGTTTCTGTGCGACCCATTCTGGTTGTGGGCACAATGTGCGGAAGAGTTCTATCTCCTTATCGCCGTATATTCTCGAACAATTCGGCATGACGATGAGCAGCGGTAATTCAGGAAACGGATAGCGGAATAAAATCGGAGGCGGCAAAATATCGCCGACAGCAGAAGAGGGTAGGAATGACGCTTTCTCTTCTGGGAACCGGTGTCCACCATCGACGATAAACCCACCTGTATCGAACGCTGCAACGCCAATACCTGAGGTGCCGCCGCGCCCGACGGCTTGCGCGAGTTGTTGAACATTTAACCCGAATTCATATAACAGATTGATAGCCTGTGCGATACCGAGTGCGAGTTGTGTTCCAGACCCGAATCCGCTATGCGTTGGGATTTCAGATTCAAATGTTAATTTGATGCCGGGAAATCGGTAAGTCTGTTGGAACCGTTGGAGGATTGTGATAGCTCGTTCACGGTAGACAGAAGTCGAGACATCAATGTCTGTCGATCTTTCAGCGATGATTTGAAAATTGGGATCAGCGATTGTAAGACCGAATCCGCCATCAATCCGTCCTAATGCACCGTTTAGGTCAAGTAAAGAAAAGTGTAACCGGGACGGTGTTTTAATTTTGACGTGGTGCATAGTTGTATATGATTAAGCGTGGAAAAAACCTGAAAAGGAGAATTATTGGGCATTTCTGTCTACAACCAGTTCAAGTGAGCGGATGCCGTAGATAACATAATTTGTTGCGTGCGTGTCGCGATGCAAGGCAGTCCCAAGTGTGTATCCACTCTCGCCGACCTGTTTTGCGGAATTCATAACAGACATTACAGAAGTTGGCAAACCAGAGAATTCCTCGCCTTGGATCGTCAATCCAGGTTGTGTGAGGAAAAGTTCTAAAATAATATCTGTGTTGGTCTCATGCTGCTGTAAAAGATTAACGAGTTGATTGATATTTCTGGGGCGAAAGTTAAGCGGCGCACGTGAACGCTGCCGTTGTGCGTCTGTTGTCGCACTCATTGCGGCTAAAGTGATAAGTCCATCAGGTGCATCGTTTGGAATCGTAATTGTCATTTTTTCGGTTGTTAGATGTTCGAGGTAGGGCCTCAATGTAATCATTATCTCAACTGTTTCGCCTGGACGATAGCGTAGTTTATCAACCTGAAGCCTTTCAATCCACGCACTTCTCCGTTTATCCTCTAATTTCAGGTTAAGTGCTACCTTCTCAAACTCGACTTGTGTATAAGGATTATTGCTTAATTGTAAAAATGGATTCCGAAGTACTCTTGCAATGCCGCCTCCGGTTGATCCTCCTGAAGTATAAACACTTTTATAGACGAGTTCTCGCGATACGAGTTCTGGTTGTGCTTTTAAGGTGATTGTTGCGTCAATCGTCAACGTGTGGTCGGCTGAAGAAAACGCTAACGCCTGAACGAGTGACTCTGCCCCATTCTCAATATAGACGGGTGAAAAACTGCGGTGCCGAATGACTTCGTAAGATTTGTGATGCTGTTCTCCATCAACGGTTTCCATATTAAGCGTCACGGGGATGTAAGATGGATGCTTACCAATGATACCAGCGATTGCGGCTTGTCTGTCTTGGACCAGCGTGCCGATGAGTTGTGTAGGGGATGCGACTTTGAAAGATCTATAACTTCCCGGCATGATAAAGTGTACGTACCCGCCGGAAATCGCAAGGTTAACATTGCCTTCGCCATCTTTTGAATGCCCGTAAGCGAGGAGTTGATCTCCATCAATATAGGTGATGGTCCCGTAACCGAAGGCGGAATAATCACCTCGCGCGTAGGCGACACCGACGATTTGCCCCTGCTCAATAGGCGATTTTTTAACGGCACTTCCACCACTTGGTGCCTCAAGAGGCATCAGATTGAATTTGTCGAAAAGCGGTTTATAGAACCGCATAGCATCGGAATTAACACCGGACATCGCAATCGGTAGGGGTAACTGTTCTGATAAGCCATCTATCTGAAGATCATCAAGAGATTGTCGTGTGTATGTGGCGTTGTGTCTTGGAAAGAGAGAAACAGTAGGACTAACGCCCTCTGCTACAGTTGCTGAAGTGAAATTAAACAGCTGCGTCCCTTGGTAACTGAGATTCGGTTCCATACCGTATTCGGGGACTTTCACCATAAACTCGATGGGTGTTATACCGAAAAGGTTCGCGTGTTCACGCTGGTTTCGATAGCTTCGCGAGAGCGCGCCCATGAGTCTGCCGTTAATATACATCGGGCTTCCACTCATTCCACCGGCAGAACCTGTTTTCTTAAAATTGTCGCTTAACCCTTTTGCCCACACAATATGTAAGCCGGGGAAACGGTCATAGTAGACGCTGACGACCTCAAAATCGAATGCCTCAACGGTTGTTCCAGAGAATACGGTATAACCTTTACCTTTCATCCCCGGTTTGACTTCAGAGAGGGGCATGAATTTTGCTGCGTCCCACTTAATCTGTGCGTGTGCATAGCAGGCAGTAAAACAGAAAGTGAGAAAAATAAAAAGGTACACTTTTCTCATTTTACGACTCACCGTTTTCCTGATGTCCATTTTGTCTAATATCGCGTTCGATGAGACCGTCTCGAATGTGAAGGACGCGTTTTGCGTGTTCAGCGACTTCAGGTTCGTGTGTCACCAT
>CAZGAW010000167.1:0-3775 GCA_964523645.1 uncultured bacterium
TTTTCGCGCCGTTATGAAAAATATGTGGACATCGCGAAGGATTGGCATGAATCTTGCTACAATATATTTAGTATGATACACGTTTTAGACGCAAAGGGACATCGAAACAGGGTTTTAGAACGATTACGGATGTAGAGTTCGTAGACAGGTGTTTAAAGTATGAACAATGCTATCCAATTTCTGAACAAATTTGTTTTTTTATCTATCTGCCTTCATCTGATAGGTGTGGGAATAGCATCGTTGGCTATTGTTGGAACACCGGACAAATACGGCGATGCGATCGTCGCGGAGTTTGTCTCGGTCCAAGCCCCTAAAGCTCGGAAACAAATAGCCAGAACACCACGTCGAATTGCGCTGCTTGAGCCGACGCAACCAGAAAAACTCCGTCCACAACCTTCGCGTGTGCAGACCCTGATGGAAGTCACCCACGTTCCACAAAACGAGCTGCAATTCATTGTTGATACGCTCGCTGTCTCTACGACGCATCAGCCGGTGTTGGCGGGAACCGGTATAACAGATAAACAGACGCTTCAATCCGATTTGCCGCTTCGCCTGAGAAATGGCACTTCACAACCGGTTCGTTTTACACCGAGCCGGATGCCACGTCCTGAGTGGACATCCACACCGCCTGTTATTGCGAGCGCGCAAGCTGCGGAACTTCCGCCGATTCCTTCACTTTTCGACGAACCGATTGAAAACGCTCGGTTTTCTCGCAGAATTGATCCGATATATCCGGAGTCTGCTCGTCTTGCTCACAAACAGGGGATTGTTGTGCTTGAAGCGACAATAGGTGTGGACGGCATAGCGAGAGATATCGAAGTCATCAAAGTTGTTGAAGTGAGTGGTTTGGGGTGTGCGGAAGCGGCGATTGCGGCACTTAAAGCGTCCCAGTTCGTTCCAGCGAAACAGGGCAAAGTTGTTGTCAGCCAACGCCTCCGTATCCCGTATCGTTTTCAATTCAAATCCGAGTAATTCCGTATCCCTTCTCTCCTACATGTTGTGTCCCTGTCCTTCTTTCCAGTGCCGAGGTAAAAGGCTTGCACTATCACGGCATTCCGCGTATAATTTCCTTTATTGAACAGATATAGGACTTACGTATTTTTTATGAGATTCTGCATAATACGTACGTCAGGCGAGGTTGCAAACCTCGCCTGCAAAAGGTGTAAGTTCTAATATAGGCATAGCGTCTTAGAAGTCATTTCTCAACGGAATAAGGAGCGAATAATATGAATGTTCGACTTGATAACAAAGTGGCTGTAATCACTGGTGGTTCAACAGGGATTGGTGCAGCAACGGCGATCGAATACGCTAAAGCGGGTGCGAAAGTTGTCTTCGGTGATATTAATGAAGCAGATGCGCAGAAAACGCTCAATGCGATTGCTGAAAATGGTGGTGTCGCCAAGTTTCTACGCACAGATGTCACTATCGAATCCGAAGTCGCAGCTTTGATGGAGACGGCTAACACCGAGTTTGGTGGTATTGATGTCTTGGTAACTGCAGCGGGTGTGTTGCTGGGGCCGAGCGTCCGTATTGACGATTTTGAAGCGGTGACCTTTGATACGGTGATTGATGTAAATCTGAAAGGCACTTTTTTAGCACTTAAGTACGCTGTTCCGATCATGCAAAGCGGCGGTGGTGGCGTTATTTTGTGTATTGCCTCGGGAGCCGGGGTTCGTGGTGGAAGTTCCTCGGTCGCTTATGCTTCGAGCAAGGGTGGGGTCAATGGACTCGTCATGACAGTGGAGGGCCAGGTTTCATCGATGAATATCCGTATGCATACGATCTGTCCGGGCGGACTCGCTACGCCACTTAAGCTCGGTCAGATTGCGGAATCGGCGAAGCGTGGTGGTCAAGACCCGGATGCTGCTGTTGCGAATGCCCGTAATTCGCTCGGTGATCCAGCAGGTGTGGCACGGGTCCTGACGTTCCTCGTTTCTGATGCCGGTTCATACATGCGCGGTCAGATCTTTACAAGGTAATATTTTAACTATTGGGTTTTGCTTTGATTCTTCCGTTGTCAGAATCGGGTTTTAGGTGAATTTGAACGCCATCGTTATTACTAAGATGAAAAGGTATAATCGAAGTTGAGCCATAGACTCTTTGAATAGCGGTAGAAGATAACGGGGAAGATAGCGGAAAAGAGGGTCCACGTGCCCAGGTTTACAAGAAAAGGGATCGCGGTGAAGGTTTGAAGCAAGAAATACCCGGGAAAAGCGATGAGGACGGTTGCACCATAGTTGAGGTACATGGCACCGATGAAATAGCCTGACTCGCGTTCGAACTTCAAGTTGCATGTCGAACAGTGCTTAAACATCGTAAAAGTCGTTTGAAACAGTGCGCCTTCATTGCATCGCGGGCACTTCAGTCGGAAGCTGCGTCGCAGAATTTTACTGAGATCTCCAAACGTTAATTTCATCAGTTTAATAGGTGTTGTTATCCCAAAAGACTTTGAAGGTGCGGAGGAGTATTTTGAAGTCGTTCCAGAACGATAAGTTTTCGATGTACTCCAAGTCGACAGGGATACCTTCTCGGATTGTTCCGCGTCTACGAGGACTGAGCTGCCAGAGTCCGGTCATTCCGGGCCGAACGAGGTGGCGTTGATTTTCCCAGGATTCATAATCCTTTGCGAGGAACGGCATCTCGGGTCTCGGGCCTACGAGGCTCATTTCGCCCTTCAGGACATTGAAGAGTTGTGGCAATTCATCTAAGCTTGTTTTACGGAGCCATTTTCCGATGGACGTGATACGTCTGTCTTCTGTCGAATCGGGTTTTTCAGAATAGGTTGGCGTATCGACATGAAGGCTGCGGAATTTGTGTATAACAAACAGTTCGTTGTTTAATCCGACGCGCTTATGAGAGAAAAAGACAGAACCGCGCGAGGTCAGTTTAATAAGTACGGCAATCAGTGCCATCAGCGGGGCAAAAATAAGGATAAGGAAAAATGCAGCGACAGTGTCAAAGAGATGTTTGCCACGCTTTGCGTAGAAAGAGGAGAGTCGTTCCACGAGAGTTCCTGTTTTCGGTGTTTGTAGTGGAGTTTGCAAGTCAAGGCTTGCTGTTAAACTTTCATCGCGCTGCGCGCCTGTCTCATTTACATCTTTTCCTATCTGGTTTATGCTTCTTGATAGGAATGGCATGGTTAATTCCTCTAATCGCACTCCAATTTTAGACGTAAGTTTACACAGTATTTACAACTGTAACGTCATTAGTTCTATTGGAGTTTCTCAAAAACATCAAGATATTGCTGTGCGATGATATCCCAATTGAATCGGTTTCGGATTTGTTCTGGCGCGCGTCGCCGGAAATCTTCAACCATCTCCACATTTTGTTCCAACATCATTATCTTTTCTGTAAGCGATGCGACATTTTTATCGAAAAGTACGCCATAACGTCCACTCTCTAAAACCTCATCGTTGAACGGCGTATTCAATGCAAGAATGCAATTAGAAAACCCTAACGCTTTCAGGATCGAGGGATTGATGCCGCCGAATTGATGTCCGTGGACATAGGCGAAACAGTGATGGTGAAGTTCTTTAATATGTTCAGAATTGTCGATATGTCCGAGAAATTTGACTTTCTCGTTGGCGATATTTTTTAATTTTGCCAAAAATTCGTTTTCGAGTTTATTCCCTTTGTAGTCAGCACCGCCAGCGATAGCGAGTTGTTTCTGACTGTTTGATGCGACGAACGCCTCTAAAATGAGGTCTGCATTGTTATCAGGGACAAGTCTGCTGGCGATAAGAATGCAGACCTCATTTTAGAGGCGTTCGTCGCA
>CAZGAW010000168.1:0-3608 GCA_964523645.1 uncultured bacterium
GAGATTACCAAAGAATCTGCGGGTGAGTGTTTCTTCCAGCCTTTCATGATCGCTTGTGCTAACGGGTGCGTTTTGTCAAACGGTTTGAATCCTTGCTGTCGTCTGAGCTCCATGAATTTCTGCTTAAAAGGCGTACGCTCCAATTCAACATTCGACACCCAAACATTGATGAAATTTTCGTTTAAGAAATTAATAACCCGGTTATCGTTGAGGACACCTGCCCTCAGGCTTTTGCCGCTCCCTCAGCATGACTCATTATCCAAGGGACCATCTATAGATATAGCGTGAATCGGTTTCTGTTGGGTGTGTGCCATCTCTAAAACTTGATCCGGTTGTACCCAATTAATTTGTTGGGATTTATAGAAGCGGAGTATCAAGGCGCGTTCCGCAGCTTCTTGGGTAATAGCTTCTGTAAATTCGACATTTTCCAGAATCTCCTGCGTGCCAGCGCGAAGTTCAACTTGCGAACAAAAACCCGTACCCGCTACACGACTGCCATCTACTATCCGATTGAAATCAAAGTTGACCGGACCCCCCGGAACACGCATTACGAAAAACGCGACGCGCGCTTTCATTCGATCAATCACAAGATGTCCTGCAAACTGGGAAGGTGTAAACCAACCATCCTCAAAGACAAATTCTGCATGGATGCGAAACGCGATGTCGGCAAACTCATCATTATAAGCACGTAAGCATGCCCACAGACCATACGAATCTCCCGTATTAATATGCATATTCACACTCGGATTCGGGTGCAGCTGCCGCAGCAATTCCAGGACCCCATCCGGCTTGACCTTCCAGAGTTCACCAACCGAAACCCGTTTACTTGGAAGAAAGGCCAGTTGGCTTGGCAGAAAAGCATGAAAAACCGATGCCGGATATTGCTTTTCCGGCGCAACAACCCGCATGTTTGTCAAAGCGGGCCAGTCCCTACCGGAATTGGACACAGTATCTCCAATCGGCGCAATAAAGCCCTGGACAGACACCTCAGAAGTGTCATCAAGATTAAGTTTAATTTTCTTGTTCGCTATCGAATGATTGTCGGCGTAGAGTTGTCCACTCATTATGATTACAATAAGGACAGCAACAGTCAAGGTTTTCATTTTATTTTTTCTCCTTTGTAATAGTTATTAGCCCGGGTTGCTACGCAGCCCTTTCAGCAATTAGAATGGGTTTGGATATGTCCTCACTAACTGATGAAAGTAAGCAGTGAGGGGCCAATTTGCCCGTTCAATATATAGTGACGCGGGGGACCGAGAAAACGGTTGCCTAATTCTGCAAAAAATTGGAAAATAGGGCAAAATTTCATAGTTTTCATAGTAAATCGGAAATTTGTGAATTTTATGAAAGCGTATAAACCTAAGCTGCAACAGGATTTTTGAGATTTTAGTGGCACGGTTGTTGAAAGTTGCTATGAAATTTTATTGCGACTGAATTGCAAAAACACGGATTCTTGACAAAATTAACAGTTACGCATAGAATAGCATGCAAAGTAGAGATAATCACGTATATTTCTTTGCAACCCTCAAAACGAAAAGGAAATAGTTAATGATTCAGACGGCTTATCAAGAAGCGTATCGTCCGCAGTTCCACTTTACACCGAAAACCAACTGGACCAACGATCCGAACGGATTGATCTATTACAAAGGCGAGTACCATCTCTTCTTTCAGCACAATCCCTCTGGCATTAATTGGGGTAACATGACCTGGGGGCACGCCATTAGTACGGACCTCGTTCACTGGAAACAGCTGCCGCACGCCATCCATCCGGACGAACTCGGCACCATCTTCTCAGGTTCCGGAGTCGTCGATTGGAAGAATACCGGTGGTTTTCAGACCGGAGACGAGTCGGTGCTTGTCAATTTCTATACATCTGCTGGAAGTCACGCCCCGGAACCGGTGCCGTTCACGCAAAGCATCGCCTATAGTAACGATCGCGGACGGACGTGGATAAAATATGAAGGGAACCCTGTCATTGCACATATCGTCGGAAGCAACCGTGACCCCAAGGTCATCTGGCACGAACCGACACAAAAGTGGGTGATGGCGCTCTACCTCGACCAGAACGATTTCGCTTTATTCGGTTCGACGAACCTCAAGGCGTGGACAAGGTTATCCGACCTACAGATTCCCGATACGGAATGCCCCGATATCTTTGAACTTCCGGTTGACGGTGATCCTGACAATACGAAGTGGGTTTTCTGGGGTGCGGCAGGGAAGTATTACGTCGGTGATTTTGACGGAACGACCTTTACACCGGAAGATGAAGCGCATCGTTCTGATTACGGGGCTAACTTCTATGCAGCACAGACGTGGAGCGATGTCCCTGAATCCGATGGCAGACGCATCCAAATCGCGTGGATGAGTGGTAGCAATCCACCCGATATGCCGTTCAATCAACAGATGAGTTTCCCGTGCAGCTTGACGCTCCGGACAACTTCAGCGGGTATCCGTCTCCATCGTGAACCTGTCGTGGAGATCGAAAACATTCACACCTATACGCACGCGTGGAGCGACCTGACGCTTAAACCGGAAGAAGATCCGCTGGCAGGATTAACGGGTGAATTGTTTGATATTCGTGCCGAGATAGCACTCAATGATGCGACCGCTGTCGGTTTCAAGATTCGTGGACAGGATGTGCGTTACAACGTCGCTGCGCAGCAACTGACCTTCCTTGAGAGGAGTGGTCCGCTTGCACCACAGGATGGGAAAATCCGCTTACAAATTCTGGTTGACCGTATCTCTATTGAGGCGTTCGGTAATGACGGTGAGTTGTCAATGACCTCTTATTTCCTACCCGATTTGGAGAATGCGGACATCGGCGTTTACGCAGAAGGCGGCACGGCGACGCTGGTATCACTGAAGGTGCATGCGTTGAAATCTTCGTGGGTGTGATATAGTTGTCAGTTATCAGCGACATTTGGTAACGCCCCAGCACCCTCTTAGGGTAGGCGCGAGTGTTTTTGCTGAAGAAACGCCCCAGCAAAAACGGTGTTTCTTATGCTCGCGATCTCAAAGGCAGGTGTTAGACGCTAAAGGATTCGCCACAACCGCATGTGTTTTGAGCGTTCGGGTTGGTTATTTTAAAGCCTGAGTCCATGAGTCCGTCGTTATAGTCGAGCACGGAACCAGCGAGATAGAGTGTGCTGCGCGGGTCGATGAAAACCTTTAACCCGTGGAACTCAAAAACTCTGTCGGTGTCTTTCGCGCCACCAAATTCGAGGTTATATTGGAAGCCGGAGCAGCCGCCACCGACAACTTGCATCCGCAAGCCGAGATCGGATTCAGGGGATGTTTCACTGTTATTAATGAGTGTGATCGCTTTTTGTGCGGCAGATTCTGTGACAGTAATCATGGTGATCGTGCCTCCTTTTTAGACAGGAAATCGGCAATAGCGTTTTTTAGAACTTTTTCAGCCGCGTCGGCGTAACGTTGTTTATCTTCTGGCAATTCGCCTAACGCGTTTGAGAGTTGGTCAGCGGTAATTTTCTTGGCTTCCGAGATACCCGCTCCGATAATCAGTTCGGTCAGCACCGAAGCACTCGCGATAGCAGTCGGACAGCCGAATGCTCGGAACTTCGCCGCGACAACGACGTTATCCGTTATTT
>CAZGAW010000169.1:0-3188 GCA_964523645.1 uncultured bacterium
GAACCGACAATCTCTATTGGCACTGAACATATCCCGTATATCTCCGGCAGCGGTTTATTACAATGCCGCTGCGATTCTTGCGGAAACAGATCTCGGAAGTTTTTGGCAGTTTATGGAACAGACTCGACAATATCGCCGTGAATGGGTTGACTATCTAAGAGACGAAAAAATATTTTCTTCACTTAGATGGTTTACAACCGAATCCGAAGAACCTTTTGACTTAAACAGAATACCCAGATTTAAGGAACAGAGCGAAGGCATCGGTAGCAGTCTGCAACGTGCAGTACCGGATATTATGATACTCACAGTCCTAAATATTCTGTTCTTCATGGGCGCATTCATCTCATTCCTGCGCTACGATGTCGTATAGTAGTAGTTTCGAGTGGTCGGGAAGGAGCGATATGATCTGGCACATAGCAAAACGAGAAATCTTTGATAATTTGATGCGTTTTCGATTTGCACTGACGCTGATTCTGGCGATGGTGCTGATGGTGATGAATGCCGTGGTATTTGTGAGCAGCCAATACCCGCGCAGCGTAACAGCGTACGCTGAAGACACCCATGATACCGTTGCGTCGCTGAGAAAGAAAAGCAGTAATTTGGGCGAACTTGCAGTAAAAGGTCCAGGGAATCTGTATAAATCCGTGAGCCCATTAACCTTCATCGCTACCGGTAAAGATGCGAATCTACCCAAGCGAGTTGAAGGGGCTTCAAGTGGCGGCTATGGTATCGGTATGACAACACCTGATTTTAGTTTCAACTACTCTTGGTCGGCAAACTGGTGGCTTCAGTACCCACAGGATACATCCCGTAAAAACGATTCGCTGCCCAATTTTACGGATTTAGATTGGACGTTCATCATCGGATTGATTATGAGTTTTATGGCGATTCTGTTCACTTATGATGCCATCTCTGGAGAGCGTGAAACAGGCACGTTAAGCTTGCTCATGGCTAATTCCGTGTCCCGCGCGACTGTGCTTTTCGGAAAATTCATAGGTGCCTTGTTCACGATTCTGATTCCGTTGTTTATTGGGATATTACTCAATTTAATGGTCGTCAATGCGTCGAGATTGGTGTCGCTTAGCGGAGACGAATGGACGCGGGTGGGGATAATTTTCGTTATTTCTGTGATTTACATCTCAATATTCTTATGGCTTGGATTGTTTATCTCAAGCCAATTTTCTAATTCGTCGAGCAGTTTATTGGTGCTACTTCTAATTTGGATTGTTTTTGTGGTGCTTATTCCGAATACGATGGGCGTATTGGCAAGCGGTTTCAAGCAGGTCCCCTCCAGAAGTGAAATATCTCGGATAGAGAAAACAGAGGAAAACGAAATTGACACTCGGTACAAAGAAGGAGATAAGCTTTACCGAACGGGTTCACCTTCGGACCAACCGCCTAAGATCGAAGTGTTAAGGATGTGGGCTGACTACCTCAATGAACATGCTGATGCAAAGAGCAGGATTCAGGATGAACATCTCAATAAACAGTTTGCACAGATCGAGTTCACGCAACAAATTACACGGCTGTCTCCAGCAGCTATCTATAAATACGCCGTAGAATCTCTATCTGGCACAGGATTCGCCAGACATAAAAAGTTTGTCCAACACGCGCGGCGCTACAGACAACAGTTTATCGACTTTATCAAATCAGAAGATAGAGGAGACAACGACAGCTACCACGTTTATCTTGTAAAAGAAGGGTTATCCCAAAAACCGATTGCCTTTAACAGCATTCCTAAGTTCTCAGAACAACTGACGTTGGGTGTTGCGTTTGAGGGAGCAGTGTTGGACCTGACGTTGTTAGTCTCGCTTGCACTCCTCTTATTCATGGCGACTGTTTTAGCGTTTATGAGAGTGGATGTAAAATAAAAGCGGGAGGAATTGTGATTCGGAGATCGATTGGTTCTATACGCGTCGTGAAAAAACCTTTTTGACTGTTCCTGCCGAATGTGTTATTATTTTAAGCGAATCCGTCTGCAAGTGGCGTTTCAAACCGTGAAGAAATACCCAAGCAAAACCCTGCAGTGCATAAACAGCGTAAAAAACGGACGCTATATTAAAGTTGAGGTTAATTAATGGCGCATGCATATACCCCCGGTCTTAAAGTTACCGAGGGGATGACAATTCAGAAAGAACGTCGGCTCCCACTTGAAGGCGAGGTACTTGTTGAAACTGGGACAACAGTCAAGGCAGAGGATGTCGTTGCGAAAGCGGACCTGCCGGGCAATGTTCAACTGTTGAATGTTGCTAATCTACTCAGTGTTCCGCCAGAAGAGGTTGCGGAACACGTGCTTAAATCTGTCGGTGAAACCGTCTCGGAAGACGAGATTATTGCGACAACAAAAGGACTCTTTGGACTTTTCAAATCGCAGGCACTTTCACCGATTGACGGCACAATTGAGTCAATATCGGATGTCACGGGGCAGGTGATCTTACGTGAACCGCCTATCCCCGTTGAAGTTAAAGCCTATACCGACGGAACCGTAACGGAAGTGCTGCCGAATGAAGGTGTCACAGTGGAGACTTACGGCACTTATATCCAAGGTATTTTCGGGATCGGTGGTGAAACGATTGGAAACTTAACCGTTGTCGCAGAATCGCCCGGTGATACGTTGACGGCTGAACAGATATTGTCTGAACATCAGGATAATATTTTGGTTGGCGGCTCGCTGGTTACGACCGATGCCATTCAGGAAGCGATCCAAAACGGTGTTAAAGGCATCATTGCGGGTGGTATTGATGACGCGGACCTACGCGAACTCCTCGGTTATGAACTCGGGGTTGCGATTACCGGTTCTGAGCAGATCGGAATTACATTGGTAATTACAGAGGGGTTCGGGAGTATCGCGATGGCGGAGCAGACGTTCACGCTCTTGAAAGCAAGGGAAGGTATGCAAACCTCTATCAACGGTGCGACGCAGATTCGTGCGGGTGTTGTCCGCCCGGAGATTGTTATTCCGTTGGTCTCGGACACTATAGAAACAAGGGAAACAGGGAAGGATGGAAGCACGGAAGGCGTTTTGGAAATTGGCAGTGCAGTGCGTATCATTCGGGAACCGTATTTCGGGCAATTGGGGCGCGTCACAGAATTGCCGGTAGAACTTCAGAATTTGGAGACAGAGGCGCAGGTACGGGTGTTGCGGGTCGAACTTGCGGACGGTCAACAGACGACGCTGCCCCGCGCGA